>DAOWAU010000071.1 GCA_030634425.1 Dehalococcoidia bacterium | reverse complement strand
CCTCAGCCATTATCCGCAAAGACTTATCGGCACAGTTATTAAAAAAGTAGGAATACGGTTCTTTATATACAGCGTCTATAAAAGCCGCCAGTTCCTCATTCGCTACCGGCGGCGTTTCCTCTCGAGGAACTGCTCTTATCTCCCCAGGCACACAGCCAGACATCAAGGGGGCAGCTGCTGCTACAACTACTACCAAACCAATAGCAATGTTCAATGTCGATAGTCCCCTTCTTTTCACCCGAGACCTCGCCTAAGATATAGCTGATAGCTCCTGTTTATATTCGTCCAAAAGCTTAAGATATTGTGAGTCCAGCTGAACCTGCGCCCCGCGCCATTCCTCCTGAAACTGGGGCTGTCTTTCCACGTCTAACTTCATTCCCGCAAATGTGCCCAACTGCTGCTGCTGAAGAGCCTGCTTCATCTTGGCTTCAAACTCAGCCTTTAGCGACTGATAAGCCTGCTCTCTCTGCTGTGCACCCTCCCCTACATAGTGGTCAAAGATGCGCCTAATCTTACTGTAAACGTTCTCCACACCTACTTTATCGCTCTTAACCACCTTTAAACCCTCCATCGCCCTTCTATTTCTTTTAGCACTATCATTATCGGGCAGGTTGATATTACTAATCAATACCTCAGCAACCCCCTGTATAATATATCTTTTTATATTATCCTCGTACTGGCTTAGCTCAGCCACCAGATTAATGCCCTGCTTAATATGCTTGCCCGCCAGCTTTTTCCCTTCCGGGACATATTTCCACTCCAGGCGCTCTTCATCAGTCGCCCTGCCCAGCTTCTCCATCTTCTCCACAGCTATCTCAGCAGCGCTCTTTATCTCGTCCATCCCGGTCTCCACATGTTATCGCTAGCTAATATTATACTAAAAAAGGGAGGGGTGATAAACACCCGCTACAGTTTATGTCCATCCTGGTAAATGATATAATCTAGGCACCATGAAAAAGGAGTTTGATATCTTAGACCACACCGCTGACGTCGGCATTATCGCTTATGGTGCCAGCCTGAACCAGGCGTTTGCCAATGCCGCCAGAGGGCTGTTCAGCCTGATAACCGACCTTGATGATGTAGAAGAGGCTCTGAGCAGGGATATAGAGGTAACAGCCCCTGACCAGGAAAGCCTGCTGGTAGCATGGCTGAACGAACTCATTTACCGATTTGATGTGGAGAATATTCTCCTTAACAGATTTGATGTCACCCAGCTCGACAGCACCCGGCTTAAAGCCAGAACCTACGGAGAAAAGGTAGATAGTTCCAGACACAAGCTGAAAACAGGGGTCAAAGCAACCACCTACCATATGCTAAAGGTGGAGAAAACCAACGGCTATCAAGTTCAGGTATTATTTGATATCTAACGGAGGTGAAAATGCCAGCACCCTGGCAGGGAATATTAAAGAAGATAGATGACTACCGATGGGAGATTCCCCGAAGCTACAAACAGGGGATGGCTGTCCCCGGTCTAATCTTTGCCAGCGAGCCGATGCTCAGCCATATCTTGGAAGAGCGCGCCCTTGAGCAGGTGGTTAATGTAGCCTTCCTGCCCGGTATTGTAGACCATTCACTGGCTATGCCTGATATTCACTGGGGCTATGGCTTCCCTATCGGGGGAGTGGCAGCCACCAGGATGAAGGACGGGGTAGTATCGCCCGGCGGCGTCGGCTTTGACATTAATTGCGGCGTCAGGCTGCTACGAACAAACCTCGCTAAAGAAGAGGTAACACCTAAAATTGAACAGCTAATTGCCGACCTTTATGTCAATATCCCTTCGGGGCTCGGTTCTGAAGGCAAGATAAGGGTGAGCGAGAAGGAGCTCAATGCAGTCTTGGTAAAGGGGAGCCGGTGGGCACTGGAAAAGGGTTACGGAGAAGCTGAGGATATCGTAGTCACTGAGGAGTCAGGCTGTATCAAGGGGGCTAACCCGGATAAGGTAAGCCACAAGGCTAAAAAGCGAGGCATTCCCCAGCTGGGAACCCTGGGTTCTGGCAATCACTTCCTAGAGATGGAGGTGGTGGATGAAATCTATGACCGAGATACAGCCGAGGCTATGGGTATCAACGATGTCGGTCAGGTGCTTATCTTGATTCATACCGGTTCCCGGGGCTTTGGGCATGAGGTCTGTAGCGACTACATAAGAATACTGAGTCAAGCAGTAAGAAGATACGGCATCAGCCTGCCCGACCGCCAGCTTGCTTGCGCCCCGGTAAACTCGCCAGAGGGACAGGATTACCTCCAGGCTATGGCCTGCGCCGCCAACTACGCCTGGACTAATCGACAGTGCATCGCCCACTGGACAAGAGAGTCACTGGTTAGGGTGCTGGGTAAGAGCCCGAGGGAAATAGGGTTAGAGCAGGTCTACGACGTATGCCATAACATCGCCAAGATAGAGGAACACACCACCGATGACAGGAAACAAACGCTCTGCGTCCACCGCAAGGGGGCAACCAGAGCCTTCCCTGCCGGACACCCTGATGTCCCTGATATCTACCGAAATATAGGTCAGCCAGTCCTCATCCCTGGAGATATGGGGCGCTGCTCCTATATAGCAGTGGGCACGGAAACGGCAATGAAAGAGTCCTTTGGCTCCACCTGCCATGGCGCCGGCAGGGTGCAGAGCCGCGCTGCAGCCAAGCGCAGCATCAGGGGGGCTGATGTGGTCAAAGCACTGGCAGCTAAGGGGATTGTAGTTAAGACAGGTAGTATGAGTTCACTGGCTGAGGAAGCCTCTGAAGCCTACAAGGATGTAACTGAGGTGGTTGAGGTAGCCCATAAGGCTGGCATCTCTCGCAAGATAGCCAAGGCGATACCCATAGGGGTAATTAAGGGATAGAAGATGTATTTCAAGAATGCTATCGACGCCATCGGGCACACCCCATTAGTAGAACTGGCTCAGATGAGCCCGAATAGAAAGGTAAAAATTCTGGCTAAGCTGGAGGGGCAGAACCTGGGAGGAAGTGCCAGTATCAAAGACCGAGTGGCAAAATATATGATAGAAAAGGCGGAGCAGAGTGGAGAGCTGACCAAGGACAGGACTATCATTGAAGCCACCAGTGGCAATACTGGAATAGCTCTAGCCTGGCTGGGGTATAAGAAAGGGTATAAGGTCACCATTGTTATGCCTGACAGTATGAGCCAGGAGAGGCTTCAACTACTCAGAATCTTTGGTGCTGAGCTTATTCTTACCAAAGGTGCCGATGGGATGAGAGGCGCTATCGACACCGCCAAGAAGCTAGCGGAACAAGACAAGAGATATTATATGCCCGACCAGTTTTCCAATCCAGCTAATCCACTGGCTCACTATGAGGCCACCGGTGCCGAAATAATAGAGGATTTCCCCTACGACCGAATTGATGTCCTCATTGCTGGTATCGGCACTGCCGGGACTATTGTTGGCGTCAGCCGCCGGTTAAGAGAACAGTATCTCCATGTCAGGGTAATGGGGGTCGAACCAGCCCCCGGGGATAGCATCCAGGGCTTAAAGTGCCTGGAAGAACTTGAAGAGCCTCCACCTTTTCTGGATTTAAGCCTTATTACGCAAAGGGCTACTATTAGCAGCGAGCAGGCAGCCACAGCCACCAGGCAGCTATTGGATAAGGAAGGGATTTTTGCCGGGTTATCCTCAGGAGCCGTGGTTTACCACGCCGTCAAGGTTGCCAAGGAGATGGATGAAGGCAATATAGTAGTGATATTGCCCGATGGGGGGTGGAAATACCTCAGCCTGGACTTCTGGAACAAGGCCGAGTAGATATGAGCACAGGTCAGCCGACCACGATTCACCTGCCCTCACCAAGCCAAAAAGGCGAGATATGGCTGGAAGAAGCTATCTCCAGAAGAAGGTCAATAAGAGAGTTCACCTCCGAGCCTATCTCTCAATCACAGCTATCGCAGATATTATGGGCGGCTCAGGGTATTAGCAATATGCGGTGGCAATACAGAACTGTCCCCAGCGCTGGGGCTACCTACCCACTGGAAATTTTTATTGTTTGTGGACAGAACGGCGTCGAAGGAATAGGCAGCGGCATATATCACTATAGTACAGCTCACCATTCTCTCACCCAGCACCACCAAGGAGATGTGCGACCGGACCTAGCCAGAGCAGCCTTAAACCAAGAATTCATCTATGAAGCCCCCCTAGATATAGTCATCTGCTCTCTATATCAGCGCACCACTCTAGGCTATGGTAGCCGAGGGGAAAGGTACGTGCATATGGAAGTAGGACACGCCGGGCAGAATATCTATCTTCAGGCCGCCGCCCTTGGTCTGGCTACAGTAGCCATCGGCGCCTTTGACGATGAACCAGTGAGAGAGGTGCTGCAGCTGGATAAGCAGTATAAACCCCTATATATCATGCCCATAGGCAGACCGGCTAGAGGCTAACACCGACCGAGCCAGCCACAGGGTCAAT
>DAOWAU010000004.1 GCA_030634425.1 Dehalococcoidia bacterium | reverse complement strand
GCTCTCCTTTTTTTAGCCATTATCTAGTTCCTCCTTTGTTGTTTCCAAGGCATTTTATTCTCCCAATGTTTATTCAGATATTGAGTTGTCTTGGATTCTTTTTACTCTTTTTCTAGCTTGGTGTCAATACATTAATGAAGAGACAATTATTAATATACTCACCGCTAGGGGTATTAGCCAGACATCCAATCTAAGCTGAAATTGAACTCTATAGGAGGTTAAAATGATAAAAATAAGCTCAGTCGAGACTGGCAGTCAAAAGGTAGGGGGTTCGAATCCCCCCAGCTCCACCATAATATTTCGTCCGATATATTCTACCTAAATCGACGCTCACCGCCAAACTCCAACACCGCCTTGAAAGACCACAGCGCCTAGGGAAAGTGGTCAAAAAAGTTACAAAACAAAAAGATCTTTTGGGTGTTGCCATCATTTTTTCAATCCCCAACATCTCTATCCCTGCATAAAGCGACACCAATTGCCTTGACAACTAGTGGCGGCTGTGCCATACTTGGCGCGCTCCGGGTAACTGAAGCAATCAGGACAGACTGCTGAAGGACTGGCCGAGTAAGGTTAAACTGAAAGGGAGTGTTGGAGGCAGGGGGTCCGGGGAAGCAAAGGTTACCTGGAGCGTTTTTTATTGGTCTTCGGCGTTCGAGCTTTCGAACGCTCCTTTTTTGTCTCTGGCTCGCTTGGCTTGAGAATACCGATAAAGGGTAAATTCCGGTACTCCTCCCTGTAGTCCAACCCATAGCCCACCACAAACTCATCTGGCACCTTGAAGCCAATGTAGCGAAGGGGTACATCGACTATGCGGCGTGCCCGCTTGTCCAGTAGGGTGCAGACCGCGATGCTAGCTACCCCTTTAGCCATGATATGGTTCATGACATAGCTCAGCGTCAAGCCAGTGTCAACGATGTCCTCTACCATAACCACGTGCCGCCCAGCCACATTTATGTCTAAGTCCTTAGTGATCTTAACCACGTCGCTACCCTCACCGCCGTAGTAGGATATAGCCATGAAGCTTAGTTCAAGGGGGATGGTTATCTGGCGAAACAGGTCAGCCATGAAGCAAAAAACGCCCCTCAGCACACCTACCATGACAGGGTGACGACCAGCATAGTCCTTAGATAGTTGCTCCGCTAGCTCTTGCACCCGACGATTAATTTCTGCGCTAGAATATAGTACCTGATTGACGCCACGACCTCGGGTTTGGGCCAGCGGACCATAACCATACTTTGCCAGCAGGCGGTCGAAATCCCTCTTGTAAAGCAGGGTTATCTTAATTTCGGGGTATAGCTCCCTGAGGCGCCGTAGCTTGCGATTTTTCTCGGTGACCAGGCTCTGCTTGAGAGTGGTAAGCTCTACATAGAGGTCAAGTCCTGCCAGATAAAAATCGGGAGTGAACATCTCTGTTACCCTGTCACCCTCCCATCTCAGAGGGAAGGAGTGGGGTTCATAGACCCACTCTATGTTATAGAAATCCAATATGTGGGCGAACTCCTCCTCGCTGGGATGGGCGAAGTTTGCCGTCCGGACTTGGCGCAGGGCTGTCACATCAGCTGCAACTCTCCTCTTTGCCTCCTGTGCCTTGTCTGTTTCCTGACGCACTGCATCCCACCGCAGAGCTACAGCGGCTAGGTGAGCCATGGTGGAGACAAAGTTGATATCTTGGTTAGTGAATTCAGTGGGCTCCTTAGCGTAAACCCTGAGACTGCCCACCACTGTGTCACCGGCTACCAGTGGCACACCCAGCATGGAGACAATGCCAGCTTTGGCTGCCAACTCTGGGTACTGGACACGGCTGTCATGCTCTACATCGGCGATGGCCACGGGCTGCCCAGTGACTGCTTCGGCCAGGCTCTTATCGGCATCGAGCAGCCCCTTTCGTATGTAGGACTGGGGCAAATCCCATGAATAGGTGTGGACCAGCTTCTTACCTGTGGAGTCGAGCATTACCAGTGAGGCACCAGCTTTCATTGCCCTAGCTGTGCCACGAATGATGGGGAGCATGACCTCTTTCAGTGGTGTATCAGGGCTGATTCGCGACACCACCCGGCGGATTGTCCTATAGTAGACTCGCTCTTTCCTTACTGCCAACCTCGTTCTCCAGGTCTATTTTAGCAGATTTCGACTGGATGGGCATTAAACACCAAGGGTAGATAGGTGCTTTATTCTCTTAAGGGTATTAGGGTGACTGCTAAAGAGCTCCATCATCTTGGCAGCTCTGGTCAACCGTATCTTCTTTTGACGTACTTCCATAAGTTCGTCGTAGTCGATGGTACCGCTCATATCCCGGTCAATCTCGGATAGCTCTCTGATCTCATACCATGCTCGGGAGGGGTCATTGAGGAAGAAGGCTTTAACTGCCTCAACTCGCTTGAGTTCCTCACTACCTCTCAAGCGGGCGTTTCCATAGACCAGCTTATATAGTGCCGAGGCAAGATGGTGAGGCATGCTTCCCAGCTTAACACTGCCCAGGTCGGCGGAGTACTCACGCAGCCTGGAACCGTAGAGCACCAGGAGATTGGTGAGAAAGTAGAGGAGAAAGGCACCGAGTCCGATTAGGGCGGCATAACCACCTCCCTGCCGGCGACCTCCAAAAGCCCCTCCCAGCATGAGACCCCAGGCAATCCAGTACATCACCAGCGGTACACCCGAAAGCAGGGTGATGATTACCATGTCACGGTTCTTGAGATGAGATATCTCGTGTCCGAGGACAGCCCTGAGTTCGTCCTTGTCCAACAGGTTCAGGATACCTCGAGTAACACAGACTCGCCCGCCCTTCTGTGTCCGACCGAAGGCAAAGGCGTTAGGCATAGCTAATTGTGAAATACCGACCTTGGGCTTGGGAACATGTGCTTTCTTGGCTAGTTCAGTCACCATTTGGTGTAGCTGCGGCGCCTCTTTTTCTGAAACCCATTTCACCCTCATTATACGGGCAACTATAGCGGGGCCAACCAGGTACTGGACACCAAGGAAGCCGAAAGCCAGAATGATATAGAACACGGCGCTTCCAGCCCCCATCCAGGTACCTATGCCGGTGACCGCGCCGTAAAGGATGGCGAAGAGAAGGGCGATTAACAGGAACATCCTGCCTTTAAGCCCCACAAGATCCTCCCATCAAAAAGAACAGTCCTTTATTATTTATAGTACAACAATTGTTTGGGAATAGCCAAAGGGATGATATAGCGCACAAATCATATCTATGGTGGGCGGTAGAGGACTTGAACCTCTGACCCCCTGCGTGTAAAGCAGGTGCTCTAACCATCTGAGCTAACCGCCCGCAGTGGTGCGCTTGGTGGGGCTTGAACCCACGGCCTCAGCCTTCGCAGGGCTGCGCTCTGTCCAACTGAGCTACAAGCGCCTTAATAATGGTGCCGAAGGTGAGATTTGAACTCACACGCCCTTACGGACACTACGCCCTGAACGGAGCGCGTCTGCCATGCCGCCACTTCGGCACAGGAGACAGCACTGGATTTGAACCAGTGGCTCCTGTCTCCTTTACCGATTGCATTATATCTCCAGGCACTATACTGGTCAACTGGTGTCGCTGTGGAATGGAGTCTGGAAAGGCATATCCTTAATAGGGAAGGGGGCATATAGCCCCTTTTGCGTGGGAAAGCGCAAAGTATTCTATCTGCTCTGTCAGTCTTTGCTCTGAGGCAGTAGGTGCTTTAGGTGGGGGAAACTATCCTTCATATGGGGGAACCACATGGCTTGGCTGAAAACCTTCTGGAAATCTGGCTCCACGGTTAATTCTACGTATTCCACCTTCCTCGCCATTTCGTCAGCCTCTGCCCTCTTGTTCACATTGAGGAGAGCTATCCGTGCCCCATCGCCAGCGGCATTACCTACAGAGTAGATGTTCTCTCGAGCGCAGTCTGGGAAAAGCCCTATGACCGCCGCTGATTCCTTATCAATGTAGCTTCCGAAGGCTCCAGCCAGGATAATCTTATCCAATTTCTTCACACCCAAATGGCGCATCATTATCTTAACCCCGGTATACATAGCCCCTTTGGCCAGCTGTATATTTCTTACATCCTGCTGGGAGAGCACGATATCCTGATTAATGGAGGTCTCCTTTGCCCAGGCGATGACGAACTCTGGCCTGTTCTCACTGACTCGCAAGCGGGGCGTGCTCAAATCAGTGTTAAATCGGCCGGTTCGGTCTATAATACCCGCCACGAACAATTGGGCTACGGCATCAATTATCCCCGACCCACAAATACCTTTGGCCCCCATATCTTCCAAATCCGTATTCCAGTCTGCCTTGCCGATAACCTTGAAGCGCACCTCCTTGGTATCCGGGTCTATCTTTATCTTTTCGATAGACCCCGGGGCAGCGCGCATTCCAAATTTTATCTCAGCCCCCTCGAAGGCGGGACCGGTGGCGCAAGAGGAGGACATGAGCTTATCTCGGTTGCCCAGGACTAGCTCGCCATTGGTGCCGATGTCGATTACCAGCAGCATATCGTCCTGATTGTATGGTTCCTCAGCGATGAGTACCCCTACATTGTCAGCGCCCACGAAACCAGCCTCAATAGGGAGAACGTGAACGTAAGCCCCCGGTGATATCTTAAGCCCCAGGTCACGTGCTTTAATATCGGCAGAGTGGTGCAGGGCTGGAGCAAACGGTGACCTGCCGATATACTGTGGGTCAACGTTGAGGAATATGTGGTGCATGCAGGTATTGCCGACGACGGCCATGTCAATGATGGCACTCCGCTTGATACCCGCGGCAGCAGCGGCTCGCCCCGCCAGTTGGTTGAGGCTCTTTATGATAGCCTGGTTCATGCTCGCCAGACCGTCTTTACGGGTCATAGAGTAGCTGATGCGGGACATCACATCTTCGCCGTAAGCCACCTGTGGATTCATCATGGAATCGGTGGCTACGATCTCGCCAGTGCCCAGATCACAGAGATAAGCAGCTACTGTGGTGGTGCCTATATCTACCGCCAGACCGTAACTCTTTTCTACAGGGCCTGGCTCCACATTGACCACCTCTCCGTTCATCCATACCGATACGGTTACCTTCCAATTATCCCGGCGCATCACGCTCTGTAAGACACGGAGCACCTGATAGTCGATAGCAAGACCATTCAGGCCAAAGCTTTTGTCGAGTTCAGCCTGCAGACGCTCCCAGCAGCCTAGGTTGTCATCCAGAGTGGGCGGGGTTATTTCTACATAGTATTTCCGTACAGATGGCTTTAACTCGATGGCTATCTCTCGAGCCGTTTTGCGTATGATCTGTTTACCTAGGCGACTCTCCTCAGGAACGAAGACCGCAACATCACCATGGATGCGAGCCTGACAGGCAAGCCGGTAGCCATCGCGCTGCTGCTGGGGGGTGAGTTGTTTCTTCTCTGCCTTATTCGGCGGAGAGAGGTTATCCATCCGGGACTCAACTTTATATTTGGCGAAAACCCCTTCCTCTATCCTGACCTTGCACTTGCCACAGGTAGCCTTTTCGCCACATATGCCTTCTATACCTACACCCAGCTCCTGTGCTGCCTGCTTGATGGTCTCTCCGTCGTTTACATAGCCCCTCCGCCCCGATGGCTGGAAGATGACCTTCGATTGCTTATTTGTACCTTTTGACATGATTACTTCGCTGTTTGGACAACCCGGAGAAGCTGGGCGGATACTTTACTACTTTCTGAGCAGCTTATCTAGACTTAATGCCTCGTTGTATCCACTCCCTTTCCCCCTCAATGCACTTCTCTGTCGGCTTCTCTCCCTCAGGGCCAATGGGCATGGCACAGGCATAGGACTTCCGCGGGGTCATCATGCCGCTGTCTTTTACCCGGACTCCAATCTGGTTTGCATCGACAAGGGAGAATATCTTCTTATTCTCCAGCGCGGTCCAATCTCCGTAACCGGGACTCCACCAGTAGACTACTACCCCGGCGCAATCTCTATATGCTGGGCACTTCTTGCCGATACAGATGCCGTGATTTATTGCCTGATAGCCCTTGGATTTGATGTCGTCCTGGATTATCTCCCTCACCTTGTAGGCTAGGGTATCCACAGCCGCCGAGGCAAACATATCCAGTATATATCCCAGAACAGCATCCCCGCTCTGGATAAGCTTTTCTGCCTCCTCTCCAATGCGCCGTCCGGCGGTTACTACAAAAAGGGCAAGCTCTTTTGCTTCACGCTGGCGCAGTGCCAGGTCCCCGCTGTCAAAGGAAACGCCATCCACCTCCACAGAGGAAGAGGTTATGTTCTTTATGGGGAAAATATCGTAACACGCTGCTGGTGCCAGAAGGGACGGCCCTATCTCCATCACCCGCTTAAAGATTTCGTGAACCTCCGGGCGTGCTCGGGACGAGTCAGGATAGCCTAAATAACGCCACACCTCATGTGGAGGCACCTCGAAGTTTGAGAACTCAGTCTCAGGTACTATCTGAAGCATAGCCCCTCCTTTATCTCTCTTTAACTTACTTGCTCCTCACATGCCGCATGTATTTAAGACAGTTCTGGTCAGTCCCTATTATAGCTTCTGAGGCTCGTAGTATGTCCATCATCCCCTCATCCCTGGGGTCGATGACCGCCATATCCAGTCCCGCCTCAAGAAGCATAGCCAAAAACGCCTGATTAAGCAGGGTGCGCTTAGGTAATCCAAAGGAGACATTTGATAACCCTACCGATGTCTTCACTCCCTTGTCGCCGAAGCGTCTCTTGACTTCGCGTGTAGCATTGATAACGGCACGACCCTGTTCCTGATTACTGCCGATAGTCATCACTATAGTGTCTACATACAGCCGATTTAAATCTATACCAGCCTGCTCAAGAGTGCAGACGAGTATGTCGGTCTCCTCAAGGCGCTCCTCTACTGTCTTAGGCATTGCCGTTTTCCCTCCCATGGGGAGGCCCACAATATCACCTTCGGAGCCTTTGGCAATATCAATCAGCTCTTTCTGTCTCGGGTCGTTGTTAACAGAATTAAGAAGAGGGCGGGCTTTGCAAAGCTTCAGTCCTGCCGCCATAGCCTTGGGATTAGGGGTATCGATGGCTATACGTACGTCTTCTCCTACCTCATCATAAACAAGCCCAATCACCCACTTCATGTCGTCAATTTCCTTCTCCATGCTGGTAGCAGTATTCACATCAATAATATCAGCTCCAGCCTCCAGCTGCTCTCGAGCCAGACGGCGAATAGTAGCCTCGTCCTTCTCCGCAAGAGCCTTCTGCACCGATTTTCGCGTTGAATTTATCAACTCACCAAGAACTATCACTTTATCCCTCCTTTATTGATTATTGGTGATTATTGGTATTGGCTATTTTAGCTTACTCTATCGCCTGAGAATCAACTCATCAGCCGAGAGTGAACACCGGCAACCTTACTTAGACTCCGCTTGTTGCGTCTGCTCCAGTAAATAAGCAGGAATCCGGCCACGCTTGAAAACTGTCTCTGAATATTTTTCGAGCTTCCATTCAGGGGTTTTACACTTCTCACATGGCTTAACAGACCATTTATTGCGAAGCCAGCGGGCGGCACGACAGTTCTTAGAATTGCGTATCGTTATCTGCTCATTACAGTGGGTGACCAGATAAGCACAAGACCCCCCCTTGGTTTCAAAGGTTCTGATCCCGTGGAGGACTCCCTTTCGAGAAGGCCACAGTTTGATCTTATCTATCATTTGAAAGAGGGGGACCTGTTGCCAGTAGATTCTTTTGTGTGTCTTATCTGTCAATGCTCTTCCCCTGTTATCTCGATCAACTTATGGCGGGGAGTCCGGGAGTTACACCCGGCTACACAAATTTAGAGTCTGTGTGATCTTTCCGATCAACCCCCCTGTCTAATATTTTAGGCTACTCCCCCACTAAATACAAGAGGCGTGAATGAACATGGTGGCCACACCAATCTCCAGCACATCCTGAATCAGGCGCTCTTTAACCAGAGAGCGAGCCTCTTCAGTTAGCCCCAGCGGCATTCCAGGAGCAGCGATAAGCGTTTCTGGCTTAATATGTTTTGCCTGTATGATATTGGCTGAAGTTGAAGCATCAAAAAATAGTGTATATCGGCCGAGCGCCTCCTCCAGGTTCCTTTCCACTATAATTTTATGCTCCTTCCCCAGCGACTCCATTCTATCTTGGTTAAGGTCGATAGCTGCTACCTTTGCCCCCTTGTGTTTTAGAGACAAAACCGCATTCCAGCCTACCCGCCCCGTTCCCCCAATCACCAGCACCTTGCGCTGGGTTAAGCCTCCAGCCATGGCTTCCAGTGCGGTAGCATACCCTTTTGCTGTGGACTCAGCATTATCGATAACCTTCCTCAAGGCAAGGTTCAGGGCGATAAAGCGATTATCATCAGCAAAGAAAACAATGTCTGCGCCTTTCTCAACCCCCTCTGCTACTCCAGCTATATCGGTACTGCTGGTCTTAAAAACATCGGCTCCAAGATAATTTAAGATGCCGGTAACCGCTTCGCTAAAGTATTCAACGACTCCCTCCCCCGCGGTTATAGGCACCACCGCTACTTTATGGGAAGCAATGGCAGCCTTGGCCTTCTCCTCGCTGACCCCCATAGAGCGAGTGGCAATATCTTTGAGTGACAAACCTGTTTTTCGAACCAATTCAGCATCATAGGCAGGAAGTTTCCCCACTACCTCTATCACGTCTTCTTTGGTGAGACACCTTGCCATATTTATCCTCTGGACAATGAAGGTATGCCAGTAAACCTGGTTTTGGAAGCCTTCAGTAAACCTTTGATATTTTCTATAACTTGCTCGCGTTTAAGCCATGCTCGTTCTCGGCTCTCCCCGGTAATAATCAGCGTTGCCACCCAGGAAAAAGATGACAAATTGAAGTTTGTCAGCGCTATATCAGCCCCAAAGAAACCGGGGACGACCTCAAGGGAGTCAGCTTCTCCCATAATATGTTCCCCCGGAAATTCTAAACCGTTTGGGGAAAACCTAACATGCTCATAAACAACCCCCCGTGAGGCTTTTGCTCTAGGGATTACCGGCGTGGTACCGGTGACAAATATGTCCCGCAATAGCTCCAGCATGTTTATTCCCGTGGACTTATAGACCGCGGTAGGAGTCTGGCTGGGAAGTCTGGCATCAATCTCTAACACCTTGGGAACATCCTTATCAAGGATGACCTCAACATCCATAATCCCCTTCAAATGGAGACTCCGAGCAATGATGAGCGCCATTTCTTTAATCTGCCTGTCCAGTGACTCCGCAATCTGGGCAGGAGCAAGAACCCGATGGCAGTCGTAGAGCTCATCCATTTCCAGCTCTGTGACCTGGAGAGCTGTGTAATGTCCCTCCGAGCCCAGAACTTCGATGGAATAGGAGGGGCCCTCCACATATTCCTGTAAAATCCAGCGCCCCAGCTCTGAACCCGCACCCTTGATAAAATCATCAAGTTCCTTCTCAGTAGATATCTTAGATACCCCTTGACTCCCGCTTGAAGTTGATAGTTTTGCCATCAGTGGCAGCCCGCATTGGGGCCAACTTTGTGGCTGGGGAATACCCAACTTTTCAAAGAGGCGATTGGAACGCTTTTTGGAATGGGTAATAAAATATGCTCCGGCATCATAAGCTAAAGGGACATTGGCATCAGCCGCGCATTTCTGTAGAGCTCTAAGGGCGGTAACATCCTCAAGCGCCGGGATAATCAAATCAACCTTCTCTATAATTTGACGCAAGGATGAAACATCTTTAACAACGTCGCATTGATAACAAGACCGGCATAACCCTGATGCCGGCGCACTCGATTTCTTATCAATAAGAACTGCTTCCCACCCTGCTTCATGAGCAAGGAAGGCTGCTTCCACCCCCTGCAATTTCCCCCCAACAATTGCCACTCTCACAACAATACCTTTTCTCTAAGCCGATACCTATCTACATCTATATAGCTCTTTCTTTTCTTCTCAATCCACGAGATATAATCATCAAGTCTGGCCTTGGTTAGCCCCAATTCATTGAGTATCGGGGTTATTCCCTCTACTGTCCGGTGACCCTCGGCGATATCCAGGGTACTTTGGGCTACACCTACCATATCCGAGTGAGGGAGAATTAAGGAAGTAACCACATTAGCTCCAGCTTCTAGCTTTCCCTTAAGCCCCTCAATGCCATATACATCAAGAGAAGCAGGTATCAGCCGGCGAGGAAACAGTAGACGCAAAACAGCAATAATTAGCAGTTCACGCATTTTAGGGGGTGGAGGAAAATCATGCATGGGGGTTCCCTTTTGAGGAATAAAATTCATAACACGCACCTGGTGAGCCCCCATCCTCCGCATCTCTTCCATAGAGTCGGCTACATCTTCTAACGATTCCCCCACCCCAGCTAATATCCCTTCCTCAATGAGTACACCTAACTGAGCCGCCTTATACTTCTTCCTGAGCCTATCACTGTAGCTCTGATTCAACCGGAGCTGGTGGTAGAGTTTTTTATTGTGGGTTTCCTGATAGCAGGCGTACCACTCCGCCCCTGTCTCAAATAGCTTCGCTAAAACTTCGTCGGGGAGAGCTCCGGGGGAAATCATTATCGGTAAAGATGTTTGCCGTTTAATCTCTTTTATCAGGTGTAGTAGGGGCTCAAAGCCATCTTTCCCTTGGTAATAAAAGGGGTCTTCTCCCATAGTTAAATCAAGCAGGTGAACCCCGGAGTCTGCCGTCTCAAGAGCCGCTTCCATAACCTGGCGCTCAGTTTTCCGATATCGCTGGCACAATCTATTAGAGGCGCGATAATAACAGAAGGCACAGTTATTGCGGCACCAAGTGGAGAAGTAGAGGAACCCATAGAGAAAGATTTTGTCGCCAAAATATCGGCCTCTTAGTCTCCGTGCTACCTCAAAGAGCTTCTTAATGTCGTCAGCTTGCTTTAAGCTGAGTAAAGAAAGGACCTCTCTCTTGGTTAGAGGCTCCTCACGGAGTGCTTTATCTAATATTTCCTCTATACCAAAACAGGTATTATCTCTCATCACGATGTTATTATCGACTCTATTATGCCAAGCCGGTTAATTTCTTTATCTTGTTTACTCCGTCTACGGCGTTTTCAGCATAGGCATCTGCTCCTATGCGGTCGGCCCATGGTTGGCTGACTGGCGCTCCACCTATGATTACTTTGACCTTATCCCGCAACCCAGCTTTCTTTAGCTCTTCTATTACCGTCCTCTGCCCCTCCATAGTGGTGGTCAATAAAGCGCTTGCCCCAACCACATCCGCATTTACCTCACGAGTCTTCTCCACGAATTTCTCAATAGGCACATCTCTACCTATATCATAGACCTCAAAGCCATTGGCTAATAAGAAGGAGACAACAATCGATTTTCCGATGTCGTGGACATCTCCTTCCACGGTCCCGATTACTACTTTCTTCGCTGCCTTAACCTCTGATGCCGGGAGTGCTGCTATACATATTGCTGACCCTGCTTTCATTGCTGCAGCCGCCAGCATCAATTCCGGCAAGAATATTTGCCCCCGGTCAAAAAGGTCACCCACCTCAGTTATTCCATGAACAAATCCCTCATTTATTATTGTAGCTGGGCTAATCCCGCTGGACAAACCCTCCTTGGCAGTTGCTTCCGCCTTACCTTTGTCGAAGTCAATGATTGATTGTTTCGCCTTTTCTAGTACCTCTTTCTGTCCTGCCATTAATGTTAAACCCTCCTTTGCTGTATTTTTTGTTTCTCTTCAGCCCAACACCCCGCCTATTTTAATTGGACAGGCCAACTTGTAGAGTGCCATTTACATCATATAGTTCCCCCTCCTTGTACCCGATTAGCTAGATGTTCAGTCTTGCCCCATCAAGGTATATCAAGCTGCGTCCTGCTCTCTGAATATTTTGATACCCCTGTTTCGCCATTACCAGCCTCTCCAAACCCATTCCTAACCCTACCCACGGGTCAACTATTCTCCAGGCATCATCCAAGGGATGGGGACCCATTGCTGCCGAACCAAGCTCGATACCGGTATCGGTCACGATGTCCACTGTTTCGCCATAGACTTCGCATGGCTTGGAAACCAACTGGTACTTATCTATACCGATAACTCCCATGGTGAGGGAAACTAACTCTTTTAACCGTGCCTGCCTGCTTTCCAGGGGTAAGCCCAGCTCAACAAGGTTCAACATGGTAAATTCATTTAGGTGCTCACTCCCTTGGGTGTCTTTGCGAAAGCATGGGCCTACTTCAAAAATACGGATGGGTTTTTCCCATAAGCGGACAAGCCGTCTCAGAAGATAATAGAGATTTGGCGCCAGCATTGGTCGCAGACACTTATTCTTACTGAGCCAAAAAACCTGATTTATCAGGGGATTGCTGGCGGTGATAGTCATCTTCTCTAAAAATGCCTTGGTTATGATTAGGGGGGTAATAACCTGGACAAAACCTTCTTCGGTAAGTTTATTTACCAGGGTGTTCTCTATTTGACAAACTGCGGGGCGGCGATGATGGCGGCGGAGGTTTCGCAAGTGCTGTTTTTCCTCCTCAATCAAACTCTTCTCCATCATCTTGAAGCTTGCGTCCCGCTCTTGGACATCGCTGAATACCTTCTCCGCCAAGCGGGTATCAGCATCCAATTCTCGCAGACGTTGTTTTTGAGTTTCTGTTAGTGTGATGGACATTGCAGACAAAAATCCCCGCTATGGGTAGAATAGCAAATATAAACGATTAGGGGAGGTTTAAGGGTCAATTAATTACCAATCACTACCAACTGACGGAAAAAAGTATAACCCACACCCTCTTTTGTGTCAAGTAACGAAGATGTGCGGTGCTTTGAGCAAGGGCGATGCGGCTGGACGTGACATAACCGGGGGCTTGCGATGAGAAGGCATTCGGGACGAAGCAAAAAGAATTGGAGCGGAAGACGAGATTCGAACTCGCGACCTTCTCCTTGGCAAGGAGACGTTCTACCGCTGAACTACTTCCGCCCTTTTGGTGCCGGAGGGGAGATTTGAACTCCCACGCCCTTGCGGGCACTAACCCCTCAAGCTAGCGCGTCTACCTGCTTCCGCCACCCCGGCTTGTCTGGCAGGAGTGGGAGGACTCGAACCCCCGACCTACGGTTTTGGAGACCGTTGCTCTCCCAACTGAGCTACACTCCTACCCAAGTAACCATTTTACCATAACTCTGGGGAAAAATTAACCGATATCCTTTTGACTGTTTAACCCAATACTCGCTCTATATTCGCGCCCAGTATCCTTTTCTTATCCTCTGACGGGATGTCCAGCCCCTCTATGGCGGCGATTGATGCTGAGACATCAGGATTGCTGGGGTAATCGCTGCCCCATAGAGTATGTTCCGCCCCCACCATTTCCAGGGTGCTCATCAGGGTAGAAGGAGAGGTAGCCCCGCTGGTATCCACATATATCTGCTTCAGATAGTCGCTGGGCAGAGCAAAGAGGTCTTTCACTATGTTTCTCCCTCTCAGCATCTTATATACGGTATCAAATCTCTCCTTGATAAAGGGCATCACCCCGCCGAAGTGGGCAAAGACAAATTTCAGATTGGGGAATCTTCTCAGTGTCCCGGCGGTCATCAATTTGCCGATGCACATGGTGGTATCAAAGACAAATTCAATCACTGGGGTAAGTAACGGGTCCTTCACTTGTTCAAAACCTATGGGATTTATGGTTTGGGGGTGGACAAAGAGGGGTGTATTTGATGCCTCTGCCCTTTCGTAGAGCGGATGAAATCTATCATCGTCCAGATAGACGCCCTCAAAGCTTGTAGCCAGAGAGATGGCTTTGAAGCCCAATTCCTCGGTGGCATGGTCAAATTCTGTGACCATCGCCTCTGGTTCATCTACAGGTAGAATGGCTGCTCCGATAAATCTCTCCGGATATCGTTTCACCACCTCGGCTATGCTGTTGTTGTAAATCCTGGCTACTTTCTGCAGGCCGCCCATCTGTTGGTAGGCATCGCTGGTGGGGTAGAGGAGGAGTGCTCTCTCAATGTGGAATTTATCCATAAGTGAGAGTTGCCGCTTGATATCACCCCAGGCAGGGGAGAAAAAGTGGGCGTTATCAATAATTTCTCTTGGTAGCCAATGAGCATGTGCGTCAAACATCATTCTTTCGGATGTGCCTGTTTATATGGAATTATCGGTCTTGTCCAGGGGGTGCGCTGGTTGATAACTGAAATCTCTAGGGGACAGACGTTAGCTGGCACGGTAAGGGCGAACTTAACCGCATCCTCTATCACCCTGGTTTGCATGAGACGAGACTTGTCCACAGAGACGTCTTTAAGCCCCCCGGTTAGGGCGGTATCGGTTACCCCCGGCATGATTGAGGTCACCTTTATGCCAAAATCCCGCACCTCCCAGAAAAGCCCCTTGCCAAAGGCTTTTAATGCCTGTTTAAGAGAGGTATAAACAATGAAGTTTCTCGGTGGAGGGTCTACCAGGGTAGAGCCGGAGGTGATATTTATAATGGCTCCGCCTTTATTTTCGATAAAGTGATTGATAATCAAGCGGGTAAGCATCACTGGGCCAAAATAGTTGGTATACATAAGCCTGGGGATGTCCTCCACTGGTTGGTCCTGGAAGGGGTGTTGGCTGCTTACCCCGGCGCTGTTGATTAAGGCGTCTATCTTCTTGAATTCTTTAATGGCAGCTGTTACCAGATTCTCCAGGTCTTTTTGTTGGGAAACATCACAGGGTACAGGCAATATCTTCACCTTATATTGCTCAGACAGCTCCTTTGCCGTCTTCTCCAGCACCTCTTTACCTCGTGCTGCGAGGGCTAAGTTCATCCCTTCCTTGGCCAGTGCTTCCCCAATCGACCTCCCGATACCTCTACTTGCCCCGGTAACAATGGCGGTTTTGCCTCTCAATTCACTCATCTCTCACCTCTTTTTCGCCTCTTTCTCTATCACCTCTTTAAATATCTTCAGGTTATCCGTGGAATGTTTATTGATGAAACCCTCAACCTGCTCATCGTTGAATTTTGCCCCCTCCGCCATGGAAAAGAATTGAATCCAGGTCATAAGTATCCCCTTGGGCACAGGGGTATAAAGCCAGATAATCTTCATATAATCGAAGGGGAATGTTGGCTCCAGCTTCTGGGCATAGGCAAAGTAGTAGTCTTTAAATAAGAGACGGAAGGATTGCCAAGAATTGCCTTCATCGTCGGTTAGCTTGAAGGTAAGTTTATTCCCCTCCCGTTTTAATATCTTCGCCTCCGTATACTCCCCGCCGAATAGTTCTGTCCACCTTTCAATGTCATTGGAGATGTCAAACACCGCATCATAGGGTGCCTTAATCAAGATAGAGTTTACCGTCTGTCCCATTTTTCACTCCTTTTTATTCAATAATAGCCACCGCCCTTACCCAGGCGGCGCCAGCCCCTTTTATCTTTATAGGGAAGCAAGCCACCTTAAAGCCGTAGGGCTGGGGAATCTTATCCAGATTGGCTAGCCTTTCTATATGGCAATACTCTTTTTCCCTGCCATAGAAATGGACAGGCCAGAGATAACTATTGTCCTTGGTCTTTAAGAAGTCCCTCACCATAGCCGGAAGGGGACGGTCTAGGCTGAAGATATCAACCCCGATAACCTTTACCTCGAAGTTCACAATGTAGGCTAACGCATCTCTGCTTAGGGCGACATAATGAGAAAAATACTTCTTTGTCCCCCAGAGCTTATCGGCACCGGTGTGAATAAGGACGATATCAAAGGGCTTTATCTTATACTTTATTTTGCCCAGTGCCTTTTTTATGTCTGCTTCGGTGATAACCTCTCCCGCGCCTTTATCAGAGCAATCCAGAACCACACCATCGCCATAGCACCACTCCAGTGGGATATCCTCTATTTTCTTTGCTGGTTTTCCTTCGGAGTACGGCCCGTAATGATATGGGGCGTCAAGATGGGTGCCGCTATGCACCGTGGCTCTAACCCATTCTAGAGACAAAAAGAGCCCGTCCTTAAAGCAATCGCGCGTGATCCGCTCCTTCCCGGTGATATGTTTCATGCGTCCCTTTATCCCCTGAGACCTAGCCCATAGCTTGCCAAGTCGGTCTCCACCACTCCTGTGCTCCCATCTCTCTATTTCTACCGGGTGAGTCTCGGAAACACTATCATCAATAGGGAGACTCAGGTCTATAATCCTCATTGCTTGAGCTTATCCTGTACAACTTTGATCACATCACCCACACAATTCTTATTGGTAATCTCGCCATCCTTAATGTCAATCTTGAACTCCTTCTCTAAAGCCACCTCCAATTCCACCATCTCCAGCGAGTCCATCTCAAGGTCTTTCTTTAGATTCGCCTCCATGGTGAGCTCTTCGGGCTTCATATCAAAGGCCTTCATAAGCATTCCTTTTATCGTTTCGTCTACCTCTGCCAATCTTAGCTCCTTTCTATGGCCAGAACGGCGTTTATTCCTCCGCGACCGCGGGCGAGAATAAGGGCTCGGTTGATCTCTTTGGGTCGGCTGTTATTAGGCACATAATCTAAATCGCATTCAGGGTCTTCGGTTTGGTAGTTTATAGTGGGGGGGATAATTCCTTCTTGCATGGCCAGGAGGGTAGTGATAACATCAACGGCATTAGATGCCCCCATGAGATGACCAAACATGGACTTTGGGGCGCTAACCGGTATCTTTTGGGCATAACTGCCAAATACTTCTTTTATTGCTTTTGTCTCGCTAACATCTCCCGATTTTGTTCCCATCCCATCGGCACAGATATAATCAATGTCGCCGGGCTGATAACCAGCCATATCTAAGGTGGTCTTTATCGCCTCAGCCAGTCCCTTGCCAGTTGGGTCTGGCGCAATACGGCAAGCACCATCACAGCAAGTGGTATAGCCGGTAATCAACCCGTAAATGGTTGCCCCCCTTTTCCGGGCAGATTCCATTTCCTCTAAGACCACCAGTCCTGTCCCTTCACCAACAACAAGCCCGTCTCTTTCTTTATCAAAAGGTCGGTAAGGACCCTGTGACAGTGAGCCCTCTGTGCTACAGCAAAGCAGGGCATAAGGAGTAACCGGTGCCTCGGTGCCCCCAGCCAGAGCAATGCCTATTTTTTTGTTGCCCACTACCTTGGCAGCATAACCAATGGCCATTAAAGCGCTCGCCTTGTCTGCGACCATCGTCTTGCTGTATCCCTTTATGCCATAATAGATAGAGATTTGACCTTGGGGGGCAGCGGGAAACCAGGCGCTAGCCAGATACGGGCTTACCCCTTGTCTGCCCTCTACGTAAAGGTCGCGCAGCTCTGTCTCGGCATAGAGCCATCCCCCTAAGGCATTTCCCAGAAAGATGCCTATGTTATAGGGGTCTTCCTTATCTAAATCTATAAGGGCGTCTTTTAAGGCATGCTCAGTAGCCACTAAAGCCATCACCGAGAATTTATCTAGCTTCTTTAACAGGCGGAAGGAGAAGTGGCTGGTATCTAGGTCCTCAACCTGCCCGGCCACTTGCGAGGGATAGAGCGAGGCGTCAAAGCTGGTAATAGGGGAAATGAAGGATTTTCCCTGTTTAATGCCTTGCCAGAATCTTTCCTTCCCGATTCCGGGAGGGGCTACGATGCCTATTCCGGTAAGCGCTACCTTCTTCACCTTGAATTCCACCTACTCAATATCATAGAGGAATGAATACCAGAGAAACCGCTGCTGGTTTTAAGGATGTGGTCAACTCGTTTCTCCCGAGCCTTATTGGGAATATAGTCCAAATCACATAGAGGGTCAGGCACCTCTTGATTTATGGTAGGTGGTAAAACATCGTGTTCGAAAGCAAGGGCATCGGCTACCAGCTCTATGCTATTGGCAGCAGCCAGGGGATGACCAATCATAGATTTCAGGGAACTTGCTGGAATATCATATGCTCTCTTGCCAAAAACCTGCTTATATCCGTTTGTCTCAAATATGTCATTCTGCTTGGTGGAACTCCCATGAGCATTTATATAGTCGATAGCTTCATGGGGCAACTCCGCATCTTTTAGGGCGAGCTTGATACAGGCAGCCATGCTATCGCCATCGGGGGGCAAATCTGTCATATGGTAGGCATTACAACAGGTGCCAAAACCAGTGATTTCACAATAGATGTGGGCGCCTCGGCTCAAAGCATGCCCCAATTCCTCCAGGACCAAAATGCCGCAACCTTCAGCAAGGACAAATCCGTCCCTTTCCTTGTCAAAGGGCCTTGATGCCTTCTCTGGCTCATCGTTTCTGGTAGAGAGAACATTAATGACGTCAAAGGCGGCAAAGGTGATAGGGCAAAGAGGTGCCTCAGCAGCACCGGTAATCATGACATCCGCTTCTCCCATCTGGACAGCTTCATAGGCAAAGCCCACGGCATCGGTACCGGCGGTACAACCGGTGGAAACGGTGGTGCAAATGCCTCTTAGTCTATGGCGAGCAGCTATCTCACTGGAGGGGGTGTTAAACATCGAGGCGTCATAAAGGTAGGGTCTTGCCTTTCTGGGGTCGATAGGGTCGCTCCCTCCATTGGTTACCCGTAGGAATTCCTCTTCCATATATCTCGTGCCGCAGATGGCATTGGCCAGGCAAACGCCCATTCTGCCTCTATTGGCTCCATTTAGAAGGAGTTTGGCATCATCTATAGCGGTTTGCGTTGCTGCTACGCCAAACTGCACATAGCGGTCCATTCTCTCCACATCCTCTTGGGTGAGACCAAAGGCAAATGGGTCGAAATCAGTTACTTGGGCTGCTATCTGGGAATGGAACTGAGATACATCAAAATCGGTGACACGTCTTACTCCCGACTTGCCTGAAGCCATCCCTTCCCAGAGTGCCTCTTTGCCAACCCCATTGGGGGAAATGACCCCCACACCGGTAACTACTACTCGCCTCTTCATCTTATTCAACCCTCCTTACCTTAAATCTAACCTTTGCCCCATCAGGACAGGTTATTCGTGAATTGCTTATGCCATCTTCGGAAAAGGGGAATCTTGCCCCAAAATTTAAGGCAAAAAGAACAGGGAAGATAGCATTATAGGCAGCCCCGCAAAAACCAGCGGGGGTTCTGAGCCCGGTTGTTTCAAAGGAATCTCCCACCTTGTAATCATAGACACAATGCCCTTTTACTTCCTCTACGCTTATGACCAGTTTCTTCGGGTTTGGCTTGGCGTTTTCTACCTTCGGCTTCCTTTCCACTTCTCCTGATTCGGTCAGTACCTCGGTGAGGAACTCTACCGCCCCGGCATCAGGACAGTAGGTATGAAGAGAACGGGGATTCTCTTCAAAGGGAAACTCTGCCCCAAAGCTTAGGGCATAAAAGATAGGGAAGAGTACTGTACCCGCTCCCTGGCAAAAATCTTCGGGAACATGGGTAAAATCCTTAAGGATAAACTGGTTTCCCTCCTTGTATCCCCGATAGCACCTTCCCACAACCTTGGTTATCGTGACCAGGAGAGGGATATCGTGGGAACTGCTTTTGGTACTCTTAGAAGAATCCTGTGGCATTCTTACCTCCCAACTTCGCTCAAAATTTCTTCTGGGCTGGAAAACTCGCCCCCTCTTTCCACTTTGTGCACCATTCTTGCCAGCTTCTCATTTAGAGGGGCTGCTACCCCTATCTGCCCTCCCAAATAGACTATCTCCCCGTTGAAATAATCGATTTCAGAGGGTCTCCCCCTCTGTATACTTTGAAGAATAGAGCCATAAAGTGGCTCCTTGCTTAAATTGGTCATTGTCTGCGAAAATATCTTGCTTGCTTTATCCAGCGGCATGTCGGTTAATGCCCGCAGCCTTTCCACAGGGAAATCGGGCAGAGACTCCAACTTGACCTCTGCTTGGTCAACTATCATCAGTGCTTCAAGCAAGAGGCGTATGCTTACCTTACAAATCTCTGGGTGAGAAAAGGTTTCCTGCATGCTTTTTCCGGTTAGCGCAGGAAGGCAATTATTCAAGTTTAAGAAGAGCTTCACCCACTTCATCCCCCTTATTCCTTCGGTGACACGGACAGTGAAGGCGTTGCTTAAAAGGTTTCTTATCGCCTCCACCTCTCCATCATTCCGAACAAATGCCTTGCCGATGAGCCAATCCCCTTCAAAGTTATGGACCACCTTCCCTGGCTCAAGATATGTGATCCCAAACAGGACAACACTGCTGATAATCTTTTCTCTGGGGATAAATTCGGAAAGGCGTTCTTCTGCCCGCACTCCATTCTGTACGGTGAGAACGGGGACGTCCTTTAAGACCTGGATATTGTCGCTTATTGTGGAAGCAATATCTTGTGTCTTAACCGCCAAAATAACCGAATCGGCGCCTTTTTCCAGTTTATCTGTCACCTTAACTGGAACGGCTATTCTTCCTCTCACCCCTTCTATGATAAGGCCGTTCTTTTTGATAGCTGAAACGTTCTTCTTTTTGCCAACTAAGGTGACATCGCTGCCCTCTTTGGCGAGGTAGCCAGCCACTAAAGCACCTATTGCTCCTGCGCCGATAATAGCTATCTTCATTGGCCTAAACCCAAACGCATTTTTGTTTCCTCCAGAGGGCTACCTTCTCCATTCCAGCCGCGAAGCTGGTAATACTCATCCAGCATTTGTTCAAAATTCGCCCTATCCAGCTTCAGGTTTCTCTCTGCCGGTTTGAGTCCATCCTGCCAGGCTAAAGGCTCAAAATACCTCTGGGGCGGGAAGTCATCCTCTCTTTTTACTCCCTCCCTGACAATAAACATTCTTTCCAAGGTTACAATCCGCTCCCCCACGGCAAAAATTTCCTCTGGTGTTAAATCAAGACCTGTGGCGCAGCGAATCAGCTCCGAGAAAAAGGCGAAGTCATACACACCGGGTTGACAGGCTAAGGCAATCTGTTTACATAGTCCCAAGGCATCAAACAAAGAAAGGTATGTCTCCCTCCACCAGATTACCCTGCCTTTTCCCTGATAACTGCGGGGGTCGGAGGGAACATACCCGCCATAAATAGTCTTCAGGTCTTCTTCGGGGAGGCCGTAACCTTCCCAGGTGGGCCGACTTCTTAGATGGTCAGAACCCCTGGAGGCGACGGAATTTCCTAGGGCGTAGGCAGGGAAAACCCTCAAATCCACCGGGTCTGATTGGGGTAAATACTTGGTCCAGATAAGGTGATTGCCGGTTTCTCCACCCAGTTGCCCTACCGCCTCCCTCGCTCCATTGGCCAGGAGGTCGCCAAAGCCTTTTCTGTGAGCAATCTGGTGAATCAACTCCTTGACGGCTTCTCCGTCTCCCCAATCGAGCTTCAAGCCGTGGGTTACCTTTTCATCGATGAGACCCTCTTGGAATAATTCAATCGCCCAGGCAATGAGGTTGGCTGTGGAGCTAGCATCCAGCCCATAGCGATTTATCAGGTCATTTATAATGAGGACCGTTTCTAATTTTCCTATGCCCAGAACAGGGCCAAAGCTGCTAAGAGTGGTATACTCCGGGCCCTCGTTTCTTATATCACCCACCCTGTATTCATGATGGCAGGCAACGGGACAGGAGAAACAACCTTCTTTTCTTTGATAATATTTTTCCTTTAGTATCTGGGGCGAGATATCCTCGTTTTCGGAAAACTTTGTAGAAAGCCCATTATAGGCTCGTCCCATGCCAATCATTCGATTGATCAGTATAAAAAGGTAGGGAGAGCCAAGTTCTCCTAATAGCTTCACCAAACGCTCTTCATTTAACCGCTGCTGAAGTGCTTTCACTAAAGCATCAAATCTGCCTTTGTCCTCGGGCTTTATCTGTTTTCTTCCCTTGACCACGATGGCCTTTATCTTCTTAGCCCCCATGAGACAGCCCATGCCTGTCCTGGCAGCGGCATTCTTTCTCTTGTTGATAATGCAGGCAAAGCGCACTAAATTTTCCCCCGCTATCCCGATAGAAATGGACTGACTTGACGGGCCATAGCGCTTGGTTAATATGGTATTAGTTTCTATAGTGGATTTTCCACATAAGTCCTGGGCATCTTCTACGCTGATACTCTCACCGTCCAGATAAATATAAGCAGGCTTTTGAGCAGCACCAGTAATAAATAGAAAGTCGATACCCGTCCTTTTCATGAATGCCCCAAAATCACCCCCTATATTCGAATCTCCCAGGAGCCCTGTCTCAGGAGATTTCCCCGAGATATTAGACCTCGAAGCGCTGATTCCCTTTAATCCGGTTAGCAGTCCCGGCCCTATAATGAGGGGGTTTTCCGGGGATAGGGGGTC
>DAOWAU010000012.1 GCA_030634425.1 Dehalococcoidia bacterium | reverse complement strand
CTGGCTTCTGCGGCGTTACCGGATTAAAACCCACCTACGGCAGGGTGAGTCGCTACGGCCTGGTTGCCTTTGCCAGCTCCCTTGACCAGATTGGACCGCTAACCCAGGATGTCGCCGATTGCGCCCTGGTGCTGAATGCCATTGCCGGCTACGACTCCAGAGATTCCACCTCAGTCCCCTCCCCCATGCCTGATTATACCCAGTGCCTCGCCGCTGAGCTTAAAGGGCTTCGCATCGGCGTCCCCAAGGAGTATTTCGTCGAAGGGATGCAGAAAGAGGTAGAGACAGCGATAAAAGCCGCTATCACCAAGCTCGGGGAACTGGGGGCAACCGTAGATTACGAGGTGTCACTGCCCCACACCCCCCATGCCCTGGCAGTATATTATATAATCGCCCCCTCGGAGGCTTCGGCTAACCTGGCTCGCTACGACGGGGTAAAGTACGGCTTCTCCTATCTGGAGACCAACAATATGTGGGAGGCGATGGAGAAGACCCGCCAGCACGGCTTCGGCGACGAGGTAAAGAGGCGCATTATGCTGGGAACCTATGCCCTCTCCGCCGGCTACTACGACGCCTACTATCTCAAAGCCCAGAAGGTGCGCACCCTGATACGGCAGGAGTTCGACCAAGCCTTTGAAAAATATGACGCGGTGGTAACCCCCACCTCCCCCACCGTCCCCTTCAAGATAGGGGAGAAGGTGGACGACCCCATCCAGATGTATCTATCCGATGTGTGCACCCTGCCGATAAACATTGCCGGCCTGCCCGCTATCTCCATCCCCGCTGGCTTTGGGGATGGGTTGCCCATAGGGATGCAGATTATCGGCAAGCCCTTCAGTGAAGAGACCATCCTCAAAATCGCCCACGCCTACCAACAAGCCACCGATTGGCATAAGAGAAAGCCTCAGATATAAGTTAAAGGGACAAGGTTGAATAATCTAAAAGTCAACTGCTACTCCGGGCATACTTATGCTGAAGAGCCACGCTCCTTTGAGTGGGAGGGGAGAGAATATGAGGTGGAGGAGATAGAAAAGGCGTGGCAGGAGCCGGGGAAAAGATACTTTCAGGCGAGGACTAAGGATAACAAACTATTCAGACTCTGCTACAATGAGACAGAAGACCAGTGGTCGCTAACTGAGCTGGTAAGGGGCTAAAAAAGCCCCATTTTTTGTTTAACCTCTTTGATGGTCTCCCTGGCGATAACCCGGGCTCGTTTGGCGCCGTCGGCGAGAACATCTTTCACATATTTAGGCTTCTTCGCCAGCTCCGCCCTCCGCTCCCGGAAGGGTTTAAGGGTAACATTAATCTCCTGAGCCAGGAGCGTTTTACAGTCGACACAGCCAATCTTAGCCGCGCGGCACTGGACGGCTATGTCCTTCGACTGGAACGGATTGAAAAATCCCTGAAGTCGGAAAATATTGCATATTTCAGGGTGGCCGACGTCATCCCGATAGCGGCGTGCCGGGTCGGTAACCGCCTCCATTACCCGCTCTATGGTCTCCTTATCGGAAAGAGCCAGCTCAATATCATTGCCTATTTGCTTGCTCATCTTCTCCTTCCCATCCAGCCCAAGTACCAGAGGCAATGAGGTAAGCTTGGCTTCAGGCTCAGGAAAGGTATTGCCAAACAGGTTATTGAAACGACGGGCAATCTCCCTGGCTAACTCCAGATGAGGCACCTGGTCTTCCCCAACTGGTACCAGCTCGGCTTTATAAAGGACAATATCAGCCGTCATCAAAACTGGATAGCCCACCAGCCCATAGTTTACGTTATCAGGTTGAAGCTTCACCTTCTCCTTGAAGGTAGGCACCCGCAGCAACCAGCTCAACGGGGTAACCATACTGAGCAGGGTATGTAATTCCATAACCTCAGGGACATGGGACTGAACAAAAAGAATGCTCCTTTTGGGGTCAAGGCCAGCCGCCAGCCAGTCGAGCATCATCTCATGGATATTCTTTTGCAGGGAACCGGTGTCCTCCAGCGAGGTCAAGGCGTGGACATCAACGATACAGTAGATACAGGAATACTCATCTTGGAGCTTCACATAGTTCTGTATCGCCCCGAGGTAGTTCCCCAGATGCTGTCTCCCCGTAGGACGAGCTCCAGAAAAAACACGACGTTGCTTCATTTAACCTTCCTCAATTTATAATAATTTCCCTCACATCGTCTCTGGGGCGGTCATCCCCATAAGATGAAGGGTTTTAGCTAAAACAAGCTTGGCTGCCGCCACCAGCTTGAGACGGGCTTTGGATAGCACCTCGTCATCCTGAGAAACCACGCGGCACTGGGTGTAAAAGCTATGAAATATATTGGCTAAATCCTGAGCATAATAGGTGAGATGGTGAGGCTCCAGAGTATGGACTACCACCTCCACTATCTCAGGTAAGAGCAGCATCTTCCTTACTAAGGTCAGCTCAGGCTCGGTAGTGAGCCGGGAGACACCGCCACCGCTGTAGTCGATTCCCTTCTCCTGAGCGAGGCGGAGGATGCTGGCGATACGGGCATGGGCATATTGGACATAGTAAACAGGATTCTCTGCCGACTGCTTTTTGGCTAACTCCAGGTCGAAGTCCATCTGACTATCAGCCGACCGGGACAGGAAGAAGAAGCGGCAGGCATCAGCCCCTACCTCTTCTATTACCTCGCGCAAGGTGATGAGGTCACCGCTGCGTTTGGAGACACGAACCAGCTCATCACCGCGACGCAGGGTAACCAGCTGAGCAATTATCACCTTCAGTCGCTCCGGGGCGATACCAAGGGCGCCAATCACCACTTTCATTCGGGGCACATGACCCTGGTGGTCAGCCCCCCAGATATCGATTACCTCATCAAACTTGCGCCCCAAAAACTTGTCGTAGTGATAAGCGATATCGGTGGCAAAATAGGTAGGTGAACCGTCGCCACGCACCACTACATTGTCTTTATCCTCGCCCAGAGCAGTGGATACAAACCAGGTAGCACCTTCCCTCTCCGCAATATAGCCGCCCTCGCTTAGAAGCGACATTGCTGTCTGGTATTGCCCCTTCTCAAAAAGGCTGTTTTCACTAAACCAGACATCAAAGGTCACCCCTAATAGTTCAAGGTCACTCTTGATTATCTCCATCATCTTCTTCAGCCCGATTTGTCCTAATTGCGACACCGCTTCCGACTCGGGCAGGGCAAGAAACTTGTCTCCCGTCTCAGCAATAATCTCTTTAGCCAGGTCGGTCACATATCCGCCAAGGTAACCATCAGTGGGCACCTCAGCCTCAACACCCAAACACTGCTGATAACGAGCATAGAGTGAGCGATAAAAGGCGTTCATCTGACTACCGGCATCATTAATATAATATTCCTTCTCTACCTTGTGGCCGGTAGCAGCAAGTATATTAGATAAAGCGTCGCCCAGAATAGCGCCACGGCCATGCCCTACATGAAGTGGGCCGGTGGGATTGACGCTAACAAACTCCAACTGAACCCGCTTGCCCTGTCCCATGTCGATATCGCCATAAGAATCACCAGCCTCCAGAATGGCATCAACCTGTTTGGTCAACCAATCAGCTTTAAGGGTAAAGTTAATGAAGCCCGGCGGCGCTACGGTAATAGCATCAATCTCAGGGGCGGGAACGATAAGCCCTACTATATCCTTGGCTATAGCTAATGGGTCGACATTTGTTGCCCGGGCTAACTTCAGGGGCAGGCTTGAAGCATAATCCCCATGTTCAGGGTTCTGGGGACGCTCCACAGCGACCTCAGGCAAGGCAACCGAAGGCAGCTTACCCTGCTGTTGAGCTTCGCTTGCCGCCTGCATCAACAGCTCAGTAAGCCTCTGTTTAACTATTGCTACCTTATTCACAGCCAGGTAAACTTTTTGCGATTATGGCAAAAACTATTTTATGCCCAGATTATAGCATAATGCCAAGGGAAAGGGATAGCTTCGGACGTTCCTACTGCATGTTAGTCAAGGAAAACCGAAACTTCACATCGGTAAAGGGGGCTAACTCCAAACTCCGCTCCATTGTATTCCATGCTTATTTATGTCAGCGGCTCAATGGTGCGGATACAGGGCAGAAAATCCTGCTGTTGGTAAGGTCATCCAGGAACTTTTTGAGCACAGATATGTATTTATCTGCTTTAGAGCGGTCGAATTTGACCACCTTGTCAGCTATTTCTTGGCAATAATGGCACTGACTGCACCCGGATAGGCAATCCTGTTCCTTAAAGAAATCAGTAAAACCTTCCAGAGCCTGGTTGTCAATGTAGACCTCTGGCGGCGAGGCTATCGTGGTGATTTGTGTGCTGGATAGATTTGACTCTGCCCTACTGGTCTTCGGGCTAAAGTTATTTAAAATATCGTAGAGGTTTCCTTGGTAACGAAGTGATGAATATGCCGCAGCAGCATCTATAATCCACTTCGTAGGCATTGCTCTACCGCCGATTTTGAAGAAATCAATGCCCATTTCTTGATAAATATGTATGTCTTCAGGTCTTATCCAACGAGATTTAATAAATTGAGAGGTATCACTGATACTGCTCAAAGCACAGTGAAGTACGCAGTAGTCCACATAGAAGCCATTAAGCGGGTTGTGGCTTTGACTGGCATGCCCCAGGGTATTGTTGTGATAGTACTCATAAGGACACTGATAGAGACAACTGCTGTTTGTCAGTACACCGAGCTTACAGTTTACCGCACTTCTAATAGCCTTGAGTAGTTTGAAATCCCGGTTTATGTTGGAGTCCAGCATAATGGAGTCAGCTCCCAGAGATTCAAAAAACTTGGCCCGGGCTACGCTGTTTACATGAGCTATGGTTGATACCTCTACTCTAAGACGAGGAAACTGAGCCTTTATAAGCTCCAGTAAGTACGGGATAGCCACAGTAACACCATCTACCCCGGCATTGCTGAGCCACTCCAGGTGCTGGACTAATTCCCGGTGAGTATCCTCCTGCCACTCCATGTTATTCAGGCATGGAGCATTAAGGAGGTAATTAAAGGTTAAGCCTGCGGAATGAGCTAACTCGATATATTCTTCCGCCTGCTTTGTTGTTATTTGAGGGATGTCAGGTCCTGAGCCCCCACTGCCCATCATCGAGGTGGGCAGAACGCCATATATTTCAACAGCTGCCTTAATCTGGCTTAGAGGGAGTATCAGTTCCCCGTCCCAGTTCGCGGGCACTAATAAACGCATATTTGTTTCGCTTTATGGCTTTACACTAGTATACTAGCGTAAAGCCCTTAAAAACTTTTTTATTTTTCTATAGCTATGGCTACAATCTAAGCCCTGCTAAGGTATAGCTTTGCGGCATAACATGCAGCCTCTAATTACATAGTAAAAATATATAAACTTTGAGCCTGGTATCGGCAAGAACTCAAAGAATAATTTGTAGCATAACATTCAGCCTTGTAATATACTATTATGAAAGCAAGGGGTTTGTCAATAGCTAAAACTAGTGTTTAGCTGCTGCCTCGCAAGGGGGTAATATGAATCTAAAACAGATTCTGGAGATAACCGCCAGTGAAGTACCGCCAAAAACAGCCCTTGTTCTTGGTTCCCAGAGGATTACCTATAGGGAGTTAAGTGAAGCTTCTAACAGGATAGCCAATGCTCTTATAGGGCTGGGATTAGAAAAGGCTGACCATGTAGCTATTTTAATGTCTCACAGTCCTGAGTGGGTCAGCAATTATTTTGGAGTTATTAAGGCCGGCGGCGTAGCCGTGCTCCTCAGCTCTAGACTCAAAGCACCTGAGCTTGCTCCCTTATTGCGTGATTCCGATGCCAGAATCCTCATAACTGAAAGGGAATTTTCCCAGATGCTCTCTGCCGCTTTGCCCGGCATCCCCCTGTTAAAGCAGGTTCTAGAGGTTGACGAAGGCTCTTATAAAACGATGGTAGCTGATAGTCCTGCCGTACCGCCCGATGTTGATATAGATGATGAGGATAAGGCTACTATCATATATACCTCAGGTGTGTTGGGGAGGCAAAAGGGGGTGGTGCATACTCATGCTTCCCTTCTGGGAACCCCCGACATAGTTTCCGCAGGGATAGGGCGAGGTAGAGACGATGTGGTTATAGATACTGTTCCTTTCTTCTACCTTTTTGGATTGAGCGAAGTCCTGTTTGGTTCCATTATAAAAGGGGCTACGGTGGTAATAATCCCTCAATTCACGCCCAGAGTTGTTTTAGAGGCTATAGAGAAGGAAAAAGGCAGCATTCTTTTTGGGGTCCCAGCAATACATAACGCTCTAGCTATGATGCGGAAGGAGGTCATTAAGAGCTATGACCTCAGCTCATTCCGGGTAGCCTCCACCGCCGGGGCGAAAACCTCGCCTCGCCTGATGAAGATGCTGGAGGATAAGTTCGGTTTAACCCTCTGTGAGACATATGGGCTCTCCGAGCTCTCCGTGGTCTCCATGAGCACCATCAAGGATCAGAGGCTGGGGACGGTGGGCAAGCCCATCTGCGACTTCAAGATAGTAGATGATGGTGGCGCGGAAGTGGCTGTAGGCGAGATAGGCGAGGCTTTGTTCAAACCGCCCTGGATGATGAAGGAATACTACAAGGCCCCCGAACTCACTGCCCAAGTCATCAGAGATGGCTGGTTTCACACCGGAGATTCGGTCAGGATGGACGAAGACAGCTACCTTGAGTATATGGAGAAGAAATCGTTCATAATAGTGACCCCATCGGGGTTAAAAATCTCCCCCTGGGAGGTAGAGGATGTGCTTTTGAGGCACTCCGACATTGCCGAAGCCGCTTATGTGGGGGTTAAGGAGGCAGACGGCACGGCGGTACCCACCGCCTTTATCGCGCTCAAAGAGGGGCAGAGCACTACCACCGAAGATATAGCCGACTTCTGCCGCCAGAACCTGGCTGACTTCAAGCTGCCCAAGAGATACCAGTTCCTGGAGAGCATTCCCAAGACCGGCTCAGGCAAGATCAACCGCCGCCAGCTCATACACTCCAACCTATAAGCGAAAGAGACTAACCTCAGCCATCCCTGAATGAGAAACCCCGGGTCAGCGTCCTTGCCGCCGTCTGCCACTTTCCCTTCTGGAAATAGGCATCCTGCCCCAGGATTAAGCGGGCATAGCAGAAGGGCGGCACCAGCCTGTAATACCCAGTCAACTCCTCCTCAGATGGGTCCCTGAGCCAGCTCAGAACAGCCCCGTTCATCAAGGTGACGCTAGGATAAATTACCCATGTACCCAGCACCGACCAGAACATGAAGCTACAACAGTAACGGTCATCCATCTCCAATGTTGCCGGGGACAGTCTGCGGCATATATCCTCCAGGCGGGGCCTGAGGGCAGCCTTGATATGATGGAGAACCCTGGAGTGGCAGATAAGGTCTATCTTGCCCGGCGAGACATGCTTATCCAGGTCAAAGATATCCCCCAAACACACCGCCACTACCTTTCTGGAGGTATCGCTGGCTTCTTGGCGAAGGGCATCTATGACCCCATCGTTCAATGCCGGGACCTCACGGAAGATAATCTCTCCCCTCTCACACAGAGGGCGGAAAACCTCCTTGGCCACCTCTATGTTGGCCGGGGTAATGTCAAGCCCTATATAAACCAAGGGGACACGGTGAAGCCCCTCAACAACCCGATACCCCAATTCCCCACCACCAAAACCCACATCAAGCAAAACCATGGCCTCACCGCTATCCTTAATCCTTTTGACTCTCAGGATTGCCCGAGAAAGCTCCAGGGTAAATCCGCCTGACGTCCTCCTGCCGAATCTATGCCTCTCCACGCCGGCAAGCGCCTGGTAGGCACGTTGCTGCCACTTTTCCAGTGGCAGATCCCCCAGCTCAAGCAGCTCATCCCGCCTCTTCCTGAGTTTAGGGACGGTAAAAATCAGCCAATGGATAAAGCTGAATGGAGAACGAGCCGCCTTAAAGAACTCTATATTAATCTCCGCCGCCTCTCTGTATTGGGGGTCACCCTTTAATGACTCCAGGTCAGAGATAATCTCCCGAATCTCTCTCGCTCTTTTAATGATAATCAATGGAACGACAGCCTCCAAACTTCACTTGATTTAGCTCCACTCGCCACCTTCTGCCGGCCAGACCCAGGCTAGCTCCTTGGCCAAGAGACGATGCTCGGGTTTCCCTAAGCCGGGGTCTGTTTCAAACAGTTTTATCGCCTCACTACGAGCCAGCTCTAGCAGCCCCACATCGGAGAGCTTAGCCATCTTCAGGTCGGGTAAGCCGCTCTGCCTGGTGCCAAAGAACTCTCCAGGCCCCCGCAGTCTCAAGTCCTCCTCCGCCAAGTCAAAACCATCGCTTACCTTTTCTATTATGTCAAGTCGCTCCCTGGCTACCTCAGAGGGGTTCAGGGCGAGCAGCATGCAGTAGCTTTGCTCCTGCCCTCGCCCCACCCTGCCTCGGAACTGATGCAGTTGCGACAGGCCGAAACGGTCAGCACTCTCCACCAGCATTACCGCAGCATTAGGCACATCTATGCCAACCTCTACCACCGGGGTGGAAACCAGGATGTCCAGCTTGCCGGAGCGAAAGCGCCGCATTACCTTGTCCTTATCACCCGACGACATACGCCCGTGAAGTAAGCCTAATCGCAAATCAGGGAAGACCTCATGAGATAGACGCTCATACTCAGCAATAGCCGCTTTTGCCTGAATAGCCTCTGACTCCTCAACCAAAGGGCAGATGATAAATGCCTGACGACCACCGGCTACCTGACGACGCAAAAAGTCATAGCCACTAGCCCTCTGCCCTGGTTTAAGCCACTTTGTTTTCACCACCTGCCTCCCCGGTGGAAGCTGGTCTATAACTGATAAGTCAAGGTCTCCATACAAAGTCAGGGCTAGAGTTCGCGGGATAGGTGTCGCCGTCATTACCAACACATGAGGGTTAAACCCCTTCTGCCGTAGTGCCGAGCGCTGGGTAACACCGAAGCGGTGCTGCTCATCTACCACGGCTAACCCCAATCGGTGGAATTCCACCCCCTTCTGAATAAGAGCATGAGTTCCGATAACAATATCTACCTCCCCACCCAGAATACGCTGCTGGAGCTCCTGCTTTCTCGCCTGATTGATGTCACCAATAAGCAAGGCCACAGTGAGAGGACGGGGCAGAAGCCCGGAGTAACTACGGAGGTAGTCCTCCTCCCCCTGTTCACACCCTACCCTGGATAGGAACTGGGAGATGGTGGTGAAGTGCTGCTCAGCCAAAATCTCAGTAGGCGCCATAAACGCCCCTTGATAGTCATCGGCAGCTGCCATAAGCAAAGCTGCTGTAGCTACTACCGTCTTACCACTGCCTACCTCCCCCTGTAATAATCGGGACATTGGGCTTGGTTTTTGCAAATCGGCTAAGATCTCCTCAAGAACCTTACGTTGAGCCGGGGTTAGTTCAAAGTGCAAAGACTTCACAAAGGCGTCCAGCACCGGTCTCTGGATAGTAAAGGAGCCGCCCGGCTGGCTCTCCTGCCAATCACGCTTTTTGCCCAGCACCCCCAACTGGAGAAGGAAAAGCTCGTCAAAAGCGAGACGAACCCTTGCCTCAGCCTTCACCGCTTCATCCTCCGGATAGTGGGCCTGACTTATCGCCTGGGGCAGCGGCAAAAGGTTACACCGCTCCCTCAATTGCGGGGATAAGAAATCTTCCACCTGCCATGCCCACTGGTCCATAAACCCTTTCATCAATTTTCTTATCTGACGAGGATGCAATCCCCGAGTGAGGGAATAAATGGGGACCAAACGCCCGGTGTGAATCAAATCCTCATCCCCCACCAGCTCCCACTCTGGAGATTCAAATACATGCCTGCCATTAAACAAGCTTACTCTGCCACTAATAACGACCTGCGCGTTAGTGGTTAGCTGCTTAGCCAGATAGGGATTATTAAACCACACTATCCTGACATTACCCGTTTCATCGCCCACAATAGCTTCGGTGCTCCGCCTGCCACCCAGCCTAATCTCCTGAGCCTGCCATACATTGGCAACGATAGTCTGCTCCTCACCCTGAGTAAGCTGTGAGATAGTTTTCCTCTGGCTATAGTCAAGGTGACGATGCGGGAAGAAATAGAGTAAATCCCGAACCGTGTTCACACCCAACTTCTTAAACCTAGCCGCCATAGCAAAGCTAATGCCTCTGACCACGGTAATAGGGGAATCAAGGGATTGTTTAACCGCTATCCTCTGACTCTTTCTTGTCCCTGAAGATAGCTTGCTAGCTACCGGAGCCACTTTGGCTTCAGACTTCTCCCCTTCCCCACGCTCTACCTCAGACAGAAAATGGAGTACCTCATCTACCCATTGTTTGCGCTGTTGTTTAGTCAAAGAGGCATAATCAGAATCAATCAGGTGAAGCTGACGAAAGCGCTTGACGAGTTGGGGACTGGCTAGCGACTCCATAGCTTGACCAGCCCAGCGACGAAGGAACTTATCCAAACCACCGATTACCGCTGAATCTACGTAATCCTTCTCATGCTCAAGCTCAAGAATCTTCCGTAGAGGTTTAATATCTATCGGCAAGGCCCTGCCTCCGTTCGCCAAGACAAATAAAAAATAAGGGTGGAAAAACCCAGCCTGACGACAATAAATAGGGTTCCACCCTGCGACAATTTATTTTATAGTTGCTCAATGCCAAACATTCACTGGGATTACTGTAGCCCCTCGGAAAACACACCACCTACGCTGTGAGCAACAATTTTTGACTGCTACAGCGAATCCCCTCTCGTTACTCTACAGATGCAATATAGTGATAATGTGGTTGACCGCCCTGAACTAGCTCAATCTCCAGCTCTGGATACTGCTCACGAATACTGTGGATAACCGGTTCCAGCTCGGTCTTCTCAGCATCACCTTTATAATAGATGGTAACTACCTCGGCTTCATCCAGACCTGCCCTGGCTAACACCTCAGCAAGAACATCAGCAGTACTATCACCCGCAGCTACTAGGTCTTTCTCCAGGAAACCAATAGCCTGCTTCTT
>DAOWAU010000041.1 GCA_030634425.1 Dehalococcoidia bacterium | reverse complement strand
GTATGATTTAACCAGAGGGTGTTTGCCGAGCTGTGCTCTGATTGCGTGGCGTAGAGTCCCCGTCCCCTTACCGTGGACTACCCTGACCTGGGGTAGACCAGCCATAAAGGCGTCATTCAGGTATTTATCCAGCTTTAATAAGGCGTCGTCTACGGTAAGCCGGCGGAGGTGTATCTCCCCCGGTGTTGTCTCGGCGCTATGTTTATTTTCGGGTATCATAGCTAAGCCTATCTCCTCGCCGCTTCACCGAAGCAGTGCCACATAGCTGTTCAGAGGCACTTTCAGGGAGTCGGCGACCGGTTTACATTTGGTCATTAAGCAATAGAAGACCCTTCCCTGGGTGGGAAGCTCAGATAGAGATTCGTAATATCCCATCCCCTTGGCGAATACGAGGTCGGCATCTTGAAATTCATGCTTAAATTCATTGGAGGCTTGAGAAAAGACTATCCCCGGTGTGGCTGTGCCCGTAGTTATCACCCTGCCGAATTGGTCTTCTATTCCTGCCCTTCTGAGGTCTTCCAGCGTAACGTCATTTTGCACCGGCGACGATTTGACCACGTAGGTAACCTCTGCCGATTGCTCCATCAATCTGATAAGAGGAAGGTCCAGTAACGCCTCTCCAGTGTTATCAGCCAGATACAACACCTTGTTGGCCTCCCTGAGCTTTGCCTTGAATTGCTCCGAATCATCAATGGCAAAATGTAGCGGTTGTTTTAAATCCTTGATAACAGCACCAAGGGGTCTGAAGAAATCTATGGCATTCGCCTTTGTTGCTAGTTTTAGGCAGTTTCTGAAATCAGTGCAATGTTCAGCATCTATCTCACCAAACAATTCCTTTGCCACTATGGTCTCCTTCTCCTTCATCTTGCGGTAGGGGTCATCGTTTCGGGTTACCTCTCTTATCACGCGGTGGAGCTCAGTGGCAATAACTAGGGATATCTCGTCGCAGGAGAAGTTCTGCTCAAGGGTTCTCAGCCCCTCTTGCACTGCCTTGGCTTTGAGCCCTTCATCTGCCGTGGCCAACTGTGCTGCCTGATGGATTAACCTTTGCAGACACGGATAACACTCTTTGCTAGTCTTCATGCGTCTTCTCCGGATAGAGAGTAGCAAGCCAAACCCAATTTTACCTTATGGCTGGCTCAATTGCTATCTCCTTCTTGCTACCGCTGCGGTTTAGCGCTATTATGTGGTGTTAAGGATAAGCTCCTGCCTGTAAAGAATGGGCTAAGTTGAGGCTGGGATAAAAAGGATGATATATAGAACCTCCCAAGGTCCCAAAACAACCCCGATATGGGGGTTAATAGGGCTAAACTTTATCCTGTTTATAGTTACCCTGATAAATCAGGATGTTTTTTCCCTTCTCTGGTTCCGCCCGCTAACCTTCTTATCTCGGCCATGGACTATCCTAACCAGCCTGTTTATCCATGCCGGCTTCTGGCACATCATAGCTAACATGTTCACCCTCTATTTCTTCGGAAGGCAGTTAGCGAGATTGGTGGGGAGAAACAGTTTCCTGGCTGTTTACTTCGTCGGTGGCATAGTAGGTAACATTCTGTTCATGCTGCTGGCGTCGCCTTTTATCCCACTGGTGGGGGCATCAGGGGCTGTCTTCGCTCTGGGCGGAGCACTTGCCGTAATGAGGCCTGGACTGAAGGTTCTTGTCTTCCCCATACCTGTCCCCCTTCCCCTCTGGGGAGCAATAATCGGAATCTTCATCGTCCTCTCCTTTGTCCCCTCCATAGCCTGGCAGGCTCACCTCGGGGGCTTAATTGTTGGTCTCATCGCCGGCTATTTCTTCAGGATGAGGGAACGCCGTCTTTATTTTGGCCGGCATTAGAGTTGTAAAAACTAGACGCTTCTTGATATGTGGTGTTAGAATTCAGCATGGTTTAGCAGGGCATTTTGTGAGGTGCTGTTATGAGTGAGCTGGGTATTACCAAGTGTGGCAATACGGAGTTCCGCTGGGGAGAGCGGACCTATATTATGGGGATCGTGAATCTGTCCCCGGATTCTTTCTCTGGTGACGGGATTGCCGACCTTGGGGCGGCGGTGGAACAGGCGCACCGCTTTGTCAGCGAAGGTGCTGATATTCTGGATATCGGCGGTGAATCTACCCGCCCCGGCTCAGCCCCGGTATCGGTTGATGAGGAAATCAGGCGGGTAGTCCCAGTTATAGAACGGCTGGCTTCTGAGGTACCCGTCCCGCTGAGCGTTGATACCTATAAGTCACAGGTGGCGCGCCAGGCGCTGGAGGCGGGTGCCATGATAATAAATGACCAGTGGGGTTTAAAGCGGGACCAGCGGCTAGCTGAACTGGCTGCTGAGAAGGGCGTTCCCATTATCTTGATGAGTAACCAGCGGGACAAAGGGGGCTATGATACCGAGATTAAGCGTGACACAGCCTACTATGAGGAGCCTATGGCTGAAGTGATTTCCTCCCTTCGTAAAAGCACGGAGCGGGCGTTAAAACTGGGTGTAGACCGGGAGAACATTATTCTCGACCCCGGTATTGGGTTTGGCAAAACCTGGCGGCAGGAGCTGGAGATTATACGCCGCCTGGATGAATTAAAAGAATTGGGGAGGCCTATTCTCATCGGGCCTTCCCGTAAGTCGTTTATTGGCTTGGTGTTGAACCTCCCCGTTGATGAGCGGGTGGAGGGTTCCGCCGCTGCTGTCGCTATTGGCATCGCCAAGGGCGCTGACGTAGTGCGGGTGCACGATGTTCAACAGATGGTGAGGGTGTGCCGAATGAGCGATGCCATCATTCGCCCTTCTCAACCAATCCCCGGTATGCTCGCATAAGTCTTTTGGTGATGGCCCCTGGCTTGCCTGAGCCGATGGGTTTTCCCTCTACCTCGGTAAGGGGCATGACCTCAATAAGGGAGTTGGTGAGGAAAGCTTCCTCAGCCAGGAAAAGCTCTTCCAGCTTTATATCATGCTCAACAGCATCAATTCCAAGCTCTGAAGCCAGCTCCAGAATTGTTTGCCGGGTGATTCCAAGGAGAATGCCACTGTTTTCTCCTGGTGTCCTCAGGGTGCTCTCGGTTACCACGAAGATATTGCTCATACTGCCCTCAGCAAGAAGCCCCTTCTCGTTGAGACAAATAGCTTCGTCAGCCCCGGCGGCCCTAGCCTCCTGCCTGGCTAGAATACTTTCCAGGTAATTGGTTGACTTGAGCCTGGAGAGGGGCGATTGGCTGTTACGGCGGATGGAGGAGACGGTTGCTTTCACTCCCTTTTGGTAAACCTCTCTGGGATAGGGTTGATAGTCCCCTGCCATGACCAGCACCGTAGGTTTGGTACATGTGCTGGGGTCGGGAACCATCCCTCCCTCACCGAGGGAAATAGTGATGCGGATACGAGCGTTATCAAGGTGGTTAGCCCTGACGGTCTCCATTACCGCCCCTTTTAGGTCCAGCCTCCCCATTGGCAATCGTAGTATTTCGGCGGAACGTGTCAGCCGGTTTAAGTGGTGTTCCAAACGGAACACCCGGCCTCGATAGACGCGCATCGTCTCAAAGAGACCGAAGCCGTAGAGGAAGCCGTAATCCATGGCGGATATATCGGCTTGACTGCGAGGTATTAACGAGCCATTTAGGTAAACGATTTCGTTCATAAGCTACTCCTCAGGCCACCTTGGCTGGACAAATTTTAGGAAATTCCTTAGCACATCGTGACCTACAGCGGTCATTATCGACTCCGGGTGGAATTGTACCCCCTCGACCACATACTCCTTGTGCCGAACGCCCATAATCACGCCATCGCTAGTGGTCGCGGTCAATTCAAGCACCGCGGGGCAGGTATCCCGTTTTATTACCAGGGAGTGGTAGCGACCTCCCTCAAAGGGGTTGGGAAGTCCATGATATACGGTCTTGCCATCATGATGAATAGGGGAGCTCTTGCCGTGGGTAGGAACAGTGGCACCGACAATTTGACCCCCGTAGACGTAGCCTATGCACTGGTGCCCCAGGCAGACGCCGAGGATGGGGATTTCACCAGCAAAGCGCCGGATAACATCGTTGGAGATGCCCGCTTCAAGGGGGGTGCAGGGTCCCGGGGAGATGATAATATGGGACGGACTGAGGCTCTCAATGTCCTCTAAAATTATCTGGTCATTGCGATAAACCACCGGCTCCCAACCCAGTTCACCCAGGTACTGGGCGAGGTTATAGACGAAGGAATCATAATTATCAATGACTAGTACCATATCTACCTTCTTGCCGGAGTCGCTGTATTGATGGCGCTGACCAGTGCCTTTGCCTTATCCAGTGTTTCCTGGTATTCAGCCTCGGGTTCGGAGTCATAGACCACAGCCCCACCCACCTGGTAATAGGCCTTTCTGCCTTTGACTAGGAAGGTGCGGATGACGATATTAAGGTCAAGGTCACCATTAAAGCTCAAATAGCCGATATTTCCGGTATATACACTCCTTCTTGTCGGCTCTAATTCATCTATAATCTCCATAGACCGTACCTTAGGGGCACCGGTTATGGAACCACCGGGGAAGGTGGCTTTGAGTAAATCAATGCCTTTCTTGCCCTTTCTCAGTCTCCCCTCCACGGTAGAGGTGAGGTGGAAAACGGTGGGATACACCTCCAGTATAGCTAGTTCGGTTACCTTGACTGTGCCAAAACGGCATACCCGTCCCAGGTCATTCCTCTCTAAGTCCACGATCATCATATTCTCTGCCCGGTCCTTGATACTGTTTACCAGTTCCTGAGCCAGCGCCTCGTCTTCCTCTGGGGTCTTCCCCCGCGGGCGGGTGCCCTTAATGGGGCGTGTCTCCACCCAGTCTCCCCGGACGCGGAGGAATCTCTCCGGTGAGGCACTCACCACCGAGACCTCATCAAAGCCAAGATAGCAGGCGAAAGGTGCCGGGTTTATCTGTCGTAACCGCTGGTACAGCTCATAAGGGGTGATGGAAAGCTCAGCCTCAAAACGCTGGGAGAGATTCACTTCAAAAATATCTCCGGCAATGATATATTGTCGGGCTTTCTCCACGGCAGCCAGGTATTCCTGGTGAGTAAAATTTCCTTTCAGGGTCGCTGGCGTTGTAGGAGAGGATACGGGTGTCAATGGTGCCCTTGTGCCTGAGCCTGCTACCTCAGCCAGTTTGTCCTTCACCTCATTTAACCGCCGGGCAGCCCTCTCCATCCTTTTTTCCTCTCTCAATTCGGGGAAACCGGTGGAGATGATGTAAGCCTTGCCTTTTAGGTTATCAAAGGCTAAAACGAGGTCGTAGAGGCCAAAATAGCACTCTGGTAGTTTGAGGTCATCGGTAGCAGTGGTGGGCAGTCGCTCAATAAAATGGCAGAGGTCATAGCTGAAATAACCCGCTGCCCCGCCAATGAACGGTACCGGTGAGGAACAAGGGTCTAGGCGATATACCCCTAAAAAATGATTGAGTACATCAAGGGGGTTGCCGCTTAAACCGCTCTTTTCGCTGCCCTTAGCGACAGTTATCTCACTGCCGCGACTGCTAAGTACTAGGAAGGGGTCGCTTCCCATAAAAGAGTAGCGCCCCAGCTTGTTAGCGTCCATGCCGCTATCCAGGAAGAAACTGAACTGCTTTTCCCTGAAGAGTTCGAAGGCGTCAAGCGGCGACAATTTGAAGTCTATTTCTTCTATCAGTGGACAGCGAGGTGCTTTGACCATGGAATCAAAACTGCGGTGTGCTTTCTATCTCAACGACAGCTAACTGCATCATACAACAGGGGGAGAGCCTCGTCAATCAAGGGGCTGACGTCCTAGGAGCGCTGGGGAGGCTTTATCTGGACTGGTAGGCCGGCGACCATGAGATAAACCTCCCCGGCTACCTCTGCCAGTCTCTGGTTTACTTTACCCAAGACATCACGGTACAGCCTGCTCATTCTATTGGGGGGCACCACGCCCAGGCCAAGCTCATTAGTAACGATAATGAATGTAGCATCACTGCGTTCGATACATTCTGTTAGCTCATCGATTTCATCGGTGACCTTTTTCTCAACGAGGGAGGCATCGGTTTGGTCGCTATATTGACCGAAGAGGTTATTAAGTAACAATGTGATACAGTCCACAATCACCACCCGAGCCCCTCCCATTTTTTGGCTGATGTGGTTGCCGATATTGGTGGCGGCCTCCAGGGTATGCCAGGCGGCTGGCCTTCTCTCTTTGTGCTTTTCGATTCGCTGGCGCATCTCATCATCGCCGGCTTCAGCGGTAGCTACAAAAAGCACCGGCCCCTTCAGTTTTAGAGCCAGCTCCTGGGCAAAGTGGCTTTTACCACTGCGGGCGCCACCAGTTATCAGGATGCACCTTTTACTCAGTTTAGCCCTCCGAG
>DAOWAU010000049.1 GCA_030634425.1 Dehalococcoidia bacterium | reverse complement strand
CACCACCTTATCTATTCCCAGATTATACAAATCTCCCCAGCCCCCATGGGCACCACCTCCGTACTTGCTACTGGGCAACAAGCTAAGCAGGTTCATCAGGCTCAGGCTACCCCTCCCCTGAACGACCTTTAATGGAGCCACGGTTATCAAGTAGTCGCTAGACAAGACGACATTAGGTACCCAGAAGGTAGGTACAGCCAGGGATTTGGGTAGAGGATTATCTACCTCCACCCAGATACAATTGTTTACATCCAGTGTCAATATCCGGGGAAAGTTGTAACCCAGAGCTTGATATACCGGGTGGATGGAATCACCTCCAGGGGTGCCTTCAAGCAAAATAATATCAGCCTCACTAACCTGTCTGATACCCTCTATTATCACCGAGAGTATATCAGGGCTAGTAGACGCTGGATATGGCACAGAGTAGCCAGCGCTGGGCTTAATCAAAATGCGCCGCGCCCTAGATACCACGTCTGGTGGTTCAAAAACAAACTCGGAGGCTCTGAATATCAAGCCTGCTCCTCCCTCCAATCCAACATCATTACCTCAACCACATCCCCGGGCACCACCTCTTTCCTATCCTCAGGAATGACCATCAACCCGTCAGCCGAGGTCATGGAGGTCAGAATCCCGGAACCCTGATGACCGGTTATTCGAGCGAAATATTGACCATGCCGCTTTTCCACTATAGCCCGAGCGAAGACGCGCCGTCCGTCACGATTCGCCACAGAACTTTCTGCCACCGCCTCAATAGTAGGCTTGGTCAAATCCCTCTCACCCATCATTTTAAGGATAGCGGGGCGAACAAACAGCTCAAAGGTAACCATAGAGCTAACCGGGTTGCCCGGCAATCCAACATGGGGAATGCTTTTAGTCACGTCCGCCTTAGCGACCCCCTTAATGATACCGAAGGCTAGGGGTTTTCCCGGCTTCATCCGAACCGTCCAAAAAGCAATCTCGCCCTGTTTAGCCAAAACATCCTTTACTACATCATAGTCGCCGGCGGAGACGCCACCAGTGGTTATAAACATATCAGCATCCAGCCCCCGGCGGAGCCCGGTTACTACTGAATCTTCGCTATCCAGGGCTATCCCCAGTACTTCGGGGATGCCACCATAGCGCCGAACCAAGGCAGCCAGGCTATAGGTATTACTATTATAAATCTTACCTGTCGGCAGGGGTTGACCGATATCAACCAGCTCATCCCCGGTGGCTAGAATAGCCACTATAGGGCGGCGAATAACCCTCACCGTAGTTCGCCCCAAAGAAGCCAAAACACCGACCTCTGAGGGTCTGAGCACTGCCCCTTTGCTTAATACCAGCGACCCCCTGGCGATATCTTCACCTGCTCGGCGAATATTCAAGCCAGTCTCAACCTCGCGCAAAATGCCTATCTCGGCGGCAGACCCCCGACGCTGAGTTTCATCGGTATCCTCAAACATCACCACACTATCAGCACCCTTTGGTATCGGTGCTCCGGTCATAATGCGAATAGCAGTGCCTGGTTCTACCTCACGCTCGGCAAGAGAGCCAGCAGGAACGGTGTCAATAACGCGGAGAAGTCGAGGGGACTGCTCACCGGCACCACGAGTATCCCCGGCTTGAACCGCATAGCCATCCATAGCCGAATTATCCAGGGGAGGAACATCAATGCCAGAATATATGTCCTCAGCCAGAACCTGCCCCATAGAGTCTAGAATAGGGCTCTCTTCATCCTCCAGGACAGTGACATAACCGAGAATTTTGTCTAGAGCCTGCTCAACACTTATCATAGCTCATTTTCCCTAGTTAGCCTCTTCGCCCTCTCCAGATCAGCCTCGTTGTTGATATTGAAGAAGCTCAGGTGCTCGGGGTCGAACCTGTCGATTTCCTCCGCTTCTACATACTTTACCCTAACCAGATTAAACAACTGCCTCACCCTCAGGTCGCCCTGCTCAAGCAGAGACCCGGCGGGAGCCAAGCAACCCTTGGAATAAACAGCATGAAGCGGTTCAATCAAATCCCCCAATCGGGGAACTACCAAATCAAAGCCAGCCGAAATTCGCATCATATAACACAGCAAGGACTGGTTCAAAAAGGGCATGTCACAAGCGACAACAAGGTTATAGAATGAATTTGATGCTTTTAAACCGGTATAAACGCCGCCCAAGGGACCCTTATTGGGATAAACATCAGTCACCACTCTTAACTCTGGGTAACCACTAAGCCGGGGAAAGGATTGCTTCGGAGCAGCAACTACGAGAATACCGCTATTAAAGAAATTGAGGCGGGATATTACCCGCTCAAGTAAACTCCTGTTGTCAATAGTTTCCGACGCTTTATCCTGTCCTAAGCGTAAGCCCTTGCCCCCAGCAAGAACAATACAACCTATATCCAACTTATTTTTCTTGATTCTATCTACCCTCTAACCTCACCCCCTATATATTATTATACCACCGAAGTCAACATAACGAAAGAGGAGAGGTTAAAAAGGGGGAGACGAAGCTCCTCCGAGGTGCCCTGATAAATAATCTCAGTCTACTTACTACAGCGCTGGTTTCAGAACTATGATTTGAGTGGCTGGTGGCAATTCCCCTGATTTGAACTCAACCTCGCTGGCATCCAACCGCCTCGCTTCCTTTTTGCCCTGAAGGAACTGCTCCACACCAGCGATAGGAAAATCACACTTACCAGTCTTATAGTGCATGGGGATAACCACCTTGGGCTTGAGCTGGTTACAAACCGCAGTGGCAACCCTGGCATCAATAGTATAATAGCCACCCACAGGAATAAGCAGCACATCTACTGACCCTACCTCAGCCACCTGCCCCTCGCTGAACTGGTGACCAAGGTCACCGAGGTGGCACACTCTTACCCCATCAACCCCAAAGCAGAGGATGGTATTTTTGCCTCTCTGCCCCCCCTGAGCCTCATCATGATAGGCCGAAATGCTCTTGAACTCCATCCCCTTAACCTTGGCTGTCCCCCTCACCACCTGGGGATTACCCGGAACAGCAGCGACATTGTTGTGGTCAAAATGGTCATGGCTCACGGTAACAATATCAGCCGACTCTTTTATCTCACCATAGCTCAAGCCGCCGCCAGTCTCATAAGGGTCGGTGATTATTTTTATCCCGGTATCCGAGGTAATCAAAAAAGATGCATGCCCCAACCATTCGATGTTCATAGTCCAAACCCCCTTTCCCGATTACTATTTGGCTAGAGAAAGGACAAGGTTCACCAGGGTGCGTACCGGCACCCCGGTAGCCCCCTTAACCAGATAAGCCCGCTCCTTGTCGCTCAGACTGGTGCCAGCGATATCCAGGTGAACCCAGGGAGTATCGCCAACAAATTCAGCGAGAAACTGAGCGGCAGTAATGGCACCGCCATATCTACCACCGACATTCTTAATATCGGCGACATCACTCTTATTCTGCTCTTTATACTGGTCATACATCGGCATCTGCCAGATAGGCTCTCCGGCTTCAGCACCGGCGGCAATCACCTTATCCACCAGCTCTTGATTATTGCCAAAAGCACCGCTACATACATCGCCCAGAGCCACCCGGCAAGAGCCAGTCAGGGTAGCTACATCAATGATAACCTTAGCCCCAAACTTTCTGGCATAGCCCAGGGTATCGGCTAAAACAAGCCGCCCCTCAGCATCGGTGGAGATAATCTCGATGGTCTTACCATCGAGAGCGGTGAGAATATCACCCGGTTTCAGGGCGCTATCACCGGGCAGGTTTTCCGTAGCCGGGATGAGAGCGGTGACATTAATCCTTGGCTTAAGTTGAGCAATGGCATTCATAGCCGCCATAACCGCAGCACCCCCAGCCATATCTCCCTTCATCTCATCCATCTTCTCTGCTCGCTTTATAGAGATTCCCCCAGAATCAAAGGTTATCCCCTTACCAATTAAGGCTACCTCGGTTTCAGCGGAATCGCCTCCACGATAGTGGAGAACGATAAATTTAGGCGGTTGCCGACTCCCCTGCGCCACACCCAACAGCGCTCCCATGCCTAACTCCCGCATCTGCTCCTGCTCAATGACACTGAGCTCAAGTCCATTACTCTCAGCCAGCTTGGCTGCCGCCTCAGCCATATGACTGGGTGTCATATAGTTAGCCGGTTCGTTAGCCATGTCACGGGCCAGGTTAGTTGCCTCAGCTAAAACCTTGCCCTTGTAGCAGCCTCGCTCTAAGCCGGGAAGTTCAGCTTTATCAGCCCCCACTATAGCAAGCTGCTTGATCTCACCATACTCGGCTTCCTTGGTCATATGCTTACGGAAGGCATAAAGACCAAGCAAGGCACCCTCAGTTATTGCCTGGGCGGCACCCTCGGGGGTTGTACCGCCTATTCCTGCCCCCTGAGTAATAGTGGCGATGCTATCTACACCCTTGTTTCGCAATAGTCGGCAGGTCTCAGCCACTGCTCCCCGAATCTTATCCAGAGATAGCTCCCGCTTCTTACCTAAACCAACAACCACCAGCCGAGCTGCTGGTAGCTTACCCAGGCTATGGATAACGGTAACCTCGTTAAGCCTGCCCTTAATCTCACCCTTAGCGATAAGCTGAGAGATAGCTCCGGCCAGAGCCTTATCCAGGCTAGCCGTATCGCCTTCAGGGCGTTTCACTCCCTCAAAATGGTTGACTATGATAGCGCTGGCTTCGATTTCAGCAATACTGCCAGCTATAACCTTAATCTCCACCTTAAACCTCCTTTCACCTAATAACCTGTCTCACAATTTTGTCCAGAACCGGGGCGATATCCCGGGAGGTATCCACAGCATAGTAGTTACGGCAGATCTTCTCCACCGCGGGCTTCATCCTGCGATATACCATCCAGTCGGCATCCGATTTACTCTCTGACTCTTCCCCCCTAGCCTTAAGCCGCTGATATACTACCTGAGGTGGTGCCTCAACCCTCACTAAGATTAGCTTGACATCCAGACGGTCAGCAATACTGTAAAGATGCTCACGATTCCGCTCTGATAGATTGGTGGCATCAAAAATAAGGGACATCCCCTTCTTCAGCAATCTCTCAATAAGAAGGTGACATACCCGGAAAAGTCGTGAACTCTCCTGCAGGCTATAACTCGGCGATGAGAAAAGAGCCTTGCGTAAGGCGTCGCTTTCCAGAATAACGACCGGTAGCCTCTCAGCTAATTGGCTGCAAAAGTAAGATTTCCCCGTCCCGGGTAAGCCGCTGACGACAATCAAGACAGGCTTGGCCACTGGCTCAGGAAGTTGCCCCAAGCTGTCACTCAGTCGCTGGACGTCAGAAATAAGCTGGGTATTCTCCACACCCCTGATTATAAGAACCTCCACTATAAAAAACAAGGTAATTATCCCCTAAAAACAAGTAGCCAGATTATGGGCCTGGGCTGTGGGTACTAAGTTATCCACTGTCGTCAAGTAGGTCAAGGGACACTTGCAACCGTCGCAATAATTCCCATAGGTCTATGCATTTCACATCGAAGTAATCACCAACGTCAGGTATCTTCACTTTTGGAGAAGAAGATTTCGGGTCGGCATGGCTCTCGAATGTAACCACCATTAAGCACGATGTCAACTCAGCTGGTGAAAACAGCGTCCAGGCTTTGGAGATCGGTCTGCGATATGATATAAATAAAAGGCGAGGCTGAGCTATGGGGAAACAGGACCAAGATACCCTTATAGATAGAGTGGCTGACCTGATTGTGAAGGCTAAAAGGGTGGTAGTCTTCACCGGGGCCGGGATTAGTACTGAATCGGGTAT
>DAOWAU010000062.1 GCA_030634425.1 Dehalococcoidia bacterium | reverse complement strand
TCGCTATGGAGTCGGAAGCACCACCAATGCCAGTGCTGCTAGTGCCTGAAGAGGATAGTGAAGCCGAGGTAGAGACATATTTTGACTGGGAGGATGTTGAGGACTCCAGCGGCGTAACCTATACTTTTCAGATTGCCAGCGATGCAGATTTCACCTCTACCTCTATAGAGCTGGTGCAGGAAGGCTTGACCAGCTCACAGTACACTATCACTGAAGCGGAGAAGCTAGCATCAACCAGTGCAGAAGCCCCCTACTACTGGAGGGTAAAGGCAATAGACGGCGCCTCTAATGAGAGCGACTGGTCAGGTGCGGGGACATTCTATGTCGGCCTCACTTTCCCTGGTGCGAGTATCCACCTGTGGTGGGGTTTGGGAGCAGCGGGAGCTGGAGCTCTCGGCTACTTCCTGGGCAAGAGAAAATCCTATTACTATTAAAAAGTATAGATAGCTTTAACTTTTACCCCCTCTCCCTTAATAAGTAGGGAAGGGGGTAGTTTTTATAAGAGGGGGGCTGATGTCCTCGTTAAACTCCCTCTTATTTTTAAGTGCCTGCTCTATTCCCTTAAAAATTTCTTGATTTGCTCTAATAGTCTCTCGATAATCTCAGTCGAATTGATATTATGGCACGGCCGTTATAAAATGGGCTGAAAATGACTGTTGCCAAGCAGCTCTACCAGCTTCAGGAGGTTGATTTGGAGTTTGACTCTACTGAGCTGGCTATCAAGCAGATAGCTAGCCAGCTTGGGGAGAGCAGGGAGGTGGTCAGGACTCGGACCAAGCTGGAATCGGAGCGCAAGCGTCTGGAAGAACTGAAGCATCAGCAGCATTCTTTAGAGTGGGAGGTAGATGACATCGGAACTAAGCTGACCGCTATTGAAGAAAAGCTATATAGTGGCAGTATTGGCAATCCTAAGGAGCTGGCTAACTTCCAGCATGAGGCAGATGGGCTGAAACTTAGGCGCGGCCAACTGGAAGATAAGACCCTAGATATAATGGACCGGGTTGAGCAGGCCACCGCCAGTGTCGCCACCATAAGCGGCGAGCTTAAAACATTGGAGGATAGGTGGCAGAGCCAGCAACAGCAGCTATCTGCTGAGATGGAACGACTTAAAGCCACGCTATCCGATCTTGAGCATAAACGCCAGCTACTATCAGCCGAGATTGACCCCGAGGCGATTGAGCTTTACCATCGGCTCAGAAAACAGAAAGGCACAGCTGTAGCTAAGGTAGAGCAGGGGTTATGTCGGGGTTGTCGGATATCACTACCTGCTACTGATTTGCAACGGGCAAGAGGTGGTAGCTTGACCCAGTGCAGCAGTTGCGGGCGCATCCTGTTTTTGGCTTGAGGCAAATAAAAGTGAAAAGGTGATAATACATGCTGATGGCGCCTCACGGGGCAATCCAGGCCCGGCGGCTATAGGTGCCACTATAAAGGATGAGCAGGGTAAGTTAATTGCCTGCATTTCACAGGGCATTGGCCGGACGACTAATAATCAGGCGGAATATAGGGCGGTCATTGCTGCCCTGGAGAAGGCTATTAGGTTGGGTGCTGAGGAGGTTGACATAAATTTAGACTCGCAGCTGGTGGTGAAGCAAATCAGTGGCGAATATCGGGTGAAGAAGCCGGCTCTTAAACCCTTATATCAACAGGTAAAGCAACGACAGAGCCTGCTTAAAGGCTTTTCTATTGCTTATATCCCACGTCGGCAAAATACGGAGGCTGATCGCCTCGCCAGCAGGGCGTTATAACAGCTTTCGGTTGACTTATAGTGCCTTCTATACTACAGTAGAGGTAGGTCAAGTAGACCGGGTGGCTGCTCGCCTTAGGCGGGAGGAAAGTCCGAGCTCCACCGGGCAAGGTGCTGGGTAACACCCAGGAGGGGCGACCCTACGGAAAGTGCCACAGAAACACACCGCCAGCGGCCGGCTTATCCAGAGAATTATATCGAACGACTTGACCAATTAAACATGGTAGCCGGTGCGGGCAAGGGTGAAATGGCGAGGTAAGAGCTCACCAGCGACTGGGAGACTAGTCGGCTGGGCAAACCCCATCTGGAGCAAGACCGAATAGAGGGACTAAAGGACGCCCGGCCTGTCCCTGGGTTGGTCGCTTGACCCTGATGGCAACATCAGGGCTAGATGAATGGCCACCGCTCCGACCCAGAGTCGGAGTACAGAACTCGGCTTACAGGTTTACTTGACCTCTTCTCTTAAGGTAGAAGCCCCACCACATGATGGATAAAATCTCGAATATAGCAAAGATAGCGGCAGGGAACGCTGCCCTTTCGCTAAGAAAGGCAATGGCGATTACACTGGCTAGGCCGCTATTCTTTCTGGTGCTCATTACCATCCAGCTAATCCTGGTTGGCCAGTCTATATGTAGCTTCCCGGCGATATAGTTAGTGGCATGTCCTATCCCGAAGGTAACAGCGGCGGCTATTATGACCACCTTAAGCAGAACATCAGGCTGGTCGAAGAGAATCTGCCGGTTTAATCCAATGATGGTGAAATTCACAATGAAAACGCACCAGTTCACTGCTGTATCTCGCCACCTATCTATACTCTGAGCCAAGCCTTTGGAGAGCAATATTCTGGATATGACCAGCGGAATTACTATTAATTGCACCAGTATAAGCATCAGCTCAACCGGCTTTAAGAAATCAGCACCGAGCAGTAACATCATTATGGCAGGGGTTAGCCCTAACGCCGCCAGATATAACCCAGTGGTACCTATTAGAGCAAAGGCCATGTTTCCCCCCAGCATATAGCTAAAGGGCACCACTGAAATCGCTGGAGGCATAGCGGTGATGACTAGTAATCCTAGCCAGACATCGCTGTCATCTATCAGCCCTCTTGTCATGAGAAGCACTATACCCCCCAGAACAACGTAGTTAAGCAGTAATGAAACAGGTATCAGGCGAGGGGTACTCTTAATAGAGGCAAGGTCGCGGTTGGTTATGCCGATGGTGGATAGGGTCATAGCCACCGCCAGCGCTGGCAATAATAGCGGCTTTGTCCAGACTGCCCCCTGACCGATAGCTAGGGCGAGGACAATGGACAGCATGAATATGAAATTGCGGTCTCTTAATAGCTTGCCTATAATGATAGTAAACCTCGAGAAATATCTAAATCTTGCTCCTGGGGGCGAAGGGAAATAGCCCTTGAGCAGTTCTATATTCTCTTTCGCCCACCTGATTGTAGCGGAACTATGTCTGCTGGGCAAATTGTGTTAAATTTTTTTAACCCCAGCTTGGGGGTTAATAAACGGGAGTAAGAGTTAATAACGGGGGGTTATGAAGCATAATCGGGGTTAAAATTGTAACGCCAGCAACCCTCAGTGAGTTTGCCAACATGCTGGCTAAGGCATATAGTAGGTGCTAGTGGAGACCATTAACCCCATAGCTCATGACTTTATTCTTTTCTGTATTCGCCGCCAAGGGAAGGAGTGGCCAGCTCTCTATGATGAGATGTGCTGGGTAGCGGGGCAGCGGCTGTTTAGAGGATTGGGCTGTGCTGAGTTAAGAGAACTTGGGCTATCCTTCTCCCTCACCAGTATTGAAGATACTACCAGGATGGTAGATATCGTCGCCTCTGAAGAGCAGGAAGCCTATAGCGGTCGGTAAAGCTGCCAATTCTACCGCTTAATCTGAACCGGGCTACCTTATTCATATTTTTCCCTCAATAAATTTCAAATCGGAAAACGCTTTATGGGAGAGTAAGTGCGATGTCAAAAATATTGAAAATTGTGGTAATAGCTCTATTAGTGGTGAATCTTGCCCTATTTTTTGGGGCAGGTTGTGCCGTAGGCATTAAAGCTCCTTTCGGCTCCACTCAGAGTCTGGGTATCGTGGATGAGGCGTGGGATATACTTTTTAGAGATTATGTGGATAAGGACAAGCTTGATGAGACCAAGATGAGTCAGGGGGCCGTCAGGGGTATGGTAGAGGCAGTGGATGACCCCTACACCGCCTACCTTGACCCTGCGACCTACGAATTAAGCCTGACTAGACTGGAAGGGACATACGAGGGTATTGGCGCCACAGTCTCTATTGAGGATGACCAAATAGTGGTTATTGCTCCTATTGCTGGCTCGCCAGCAGAAAAGGCGGGTATCAGACCCGGTGATAAGGTCTTGGAAATCGATGGTGTCTCCACTGAGGGGATGAGTCTGGTCGAGGCTGTGGTTATCATTCGGGGTCCCCGGGGGACACCGGTCAGGCTGCTCGTTCTTCATCAGGATGAGACTGAGCCTGTGGAGATTGAGATAGTTAGAGCTGAAATTGAGCTGACCAGCGTCCGCTATGAGATGAGAGAAGACATCGCGTACATTAATATCTCCCATTTTTCCGAGCTCACCGATGGACAACTCTCGTCGGCGCTGGAGAGCATAACCCATGAAGCAGCTACCGGTATCATAATTGACCTGCGCAGTAATCCCGGTGGCTTACTGCAAGGGGTTATTGATGTCGCCAGCTACTTTTTGACCGAGGGCGTGGTTGTCGATGTGGTGGATAATAGGGGAGGGCATACCACTGCCACAGTTACACGGAGGGAGGTTACTACTGACCTGCCTGTGGTCATTTTAGTGGATAGCTTCAGTGCCAGCGGTAGTGAAGTATTGGCTGGGGCGTTGCAAGACCATGGTCGTGCCGTCATTGCTGGCACCACAACCTATGGTAAGGGCAGTGTTAATATCCTGCGCCAGCTCAAGGATGGCTCGGGATTATATATTACCACCGCTCGCTGGCTTACCCCTCAGGGTCGTCTTATCGAGGGCGAGGGAATACCCCCCGACTATGAGCTCGAGCTTGAAGGAGAGGATGCCATCCAGTGGGCTATAGCCTACCTGAATGCCGGCAAATGACGGGTTAAAAATAATCT
>DAOWAU010000132.1 GCA_030634425.1 Dehalococcoidia bacterium | reverse complement strand
TGTCGTATTCCCCGCGTCAAAGCGCCCCCCATCCAACAAGTCTTCATAGGTCGGGGCAATCCCGCGGCGATGCTCTCTTATCACGTCGCCAGCAGCTTGCGCCTCTTTCGCCGAATCGACCACGCTACCCGCTTCCACCGCGCTCTCGTCGAGGCCGACGGTCACCTGCTCCAGCCTCATAGCGTCCTTCATCCACTCGGCCTTAGTGACACCTTGGACGACGAACACTATGCCCATGACCAAGGCAGCCACTGTCACTATCATAACTATTCGTGACAGCGGCAAGTATCGACTTAGGTATGCCATTTTGTTGCCTCCTTCTGTTTCTTTGTTTGCCGCTCAACAAGATCCTGAAGAGTCAACGACTCCAGGACAGTATTCATCGCATCTCCCATTTCGGTCCAGACATCGCGAGTAACACAAAGATCGGCTCGTGAACAAATCTCAGGGGCATCAACACAATCGACCAGGGCAATGGATCCTTCCGTTGCCTGGACAATCTCTATGACCCTTATTTGTGAAGGCGGCCTGGCTAGCGTAAAGCCTCCGCGAGGCCCTCGAACGCTCCTTATAAGATTGGCTGCTATGAGACTAGCCATCAGGTTCTTCAAATACTGCTCGGAAACGTCCTGTCTTTCACAGATGTCCTTGATTTGGATTGCGCCCTCATTGAAATGGAGGGCCAAATCGAGCATTGCACGTGTGGTATACCTTACTTTGGTCGACAGCTTCATGGACACTCCTATGTATAATAAAGGTAATAAAGGTAATAATATTAGTTAACATTATACCATATTAATGCAAGATATCAAGCCATATCTGTATAGCAATGCTTTTCATGGCTTACTACTCGACGTTTTGATTGATGTCTGATAATCTAATTACTATATGAACAACAATGCCAACGTTTTCATAAGGGCCGCAAGGGAGGTTATGGAATGGATATAGAGAAGCCGAGGATGGTCAGAAGATGGCAGATATCTTCGACGTGAGCATCCTAGCAATGGATCACCGGCTGAGGCAACTCGGGCTGCAAGACGGTGAACATCTCTCTCTAGCAGGTGTCCACTAGCAAAGGGGCCCACCAGCCCCACCATACTACGCCCAGCAGACGAATCGATCTGAAACTTCGGGGAGATGGTATCAAGTTACTGCCCAATCTATGACAGGGTTTGGCCTCAGGAATCAGGGCCGAGATTTGCAGTCTCAAGCACTTCGTTCAAACTACCAGTACGGTACCCTCCTAAGTCAACTGCCACATAGACATAACCTAACGATTTCAGCTTGTTCACTACCTCTAGGCGCTGGACCTCATCAACCAGAAGACCTATGTCCCCCCGCTCGACCTCAATACGAGCGACACTTCCATGATCACGCACCCGCACCTGTCGGAGCCCTAGGGCAAGCAAGTAGTCCTCAGCTTGGGATATCCTTTCTAGCTTTGGGGCAGTAATTGTAGTGCCATAAGGAATCCGAGAAGCTAGACATGCTTGTGGCGGTTTATTCCAAGTAGGCAAGCCGAGCTCGCGCGAAAGGGCACGGATGTCTTCCTTTGTGAGACGTGCTTCACACAGAGGGCTTCGTACTCCAAGCTCCTCTGCTGCAATTCTTCCTGGGCGGTGATCTTTTAAGTCGTCCCAGTTTGTGCCATCCGCTATCCATTCCAATCCTTCTTGGCGAGCAATCGCGAGTAGTTTGAGGAACAGCTCGCGTTTACAGTAGTAACAGCGGTTGGGGGGATTGTCAGAATACTCACGCTGCTCCAGTTCTTCAGTGATGACACTAAGGTGCTTCACTCCTATCTGCTTTGCCAACTTTCGTGCTTCCTCGCACTCCTTCTCAGGGTAGGTGGGCGATTTCCCTGTCACTGCAATAACTCTATCTTTCAAGACATTCCTAGCTACCTGAAGCAACAGAGTGCTGTCCGCACCGCCCGAATAGGCGACTACCATACTCCCCATTTGCCCCAGGATCTCCGTCAAGTCAAATAGTTTTGCTTCCATGTAACCCCCTCCCTCATTCGAAGGTTAGCATCTTGTCGATAGCACGCTTTGCCTAAATGTAAGCTCCCTCAGGATCATTTGTGAGCCTCAAAGCCACCGCCTTCGTGGTTCGTCTGACTATCTCCGACCTTGCTTCACAACCGAGTCCTTGTGGAGCGATATCCTGCTCCAGAGACGCTTATTCTTGGACCGGCAGGCGACGAGCAGCCACATGCCCTTGAGTTCTCTCGTAAGTCGGTCTATCAGCCTTTTTCGTAGACGATGCCATATCCACCTGAGACCTGCGTTAGCCCAATGGATTTGCTGGAGCTTGCGCGAACCAAGGTGAGCTTGGGCGAAAGGAAAGGTTTTCCCATAGTCATCGAGCATATTGACAAGGATGGGAATTCACAAAGAGTAGACTTGTTTGGTTAGCGGCCGCAGCCCGTTCCCAGAGGTTCCT
>DAOWAU010000002.1 GCA_030634425.1 Dehalococcoidia bacterium | reverse complement strand
TCATCCCAGGGACAGTGATAACTTCAGAGATAGCCTGAACTCCGTGTCTTAACACATCATCGGCTAGCTTAAAGGCATTATCCACTGCCGCCTTCTGGTCACAGATATCGAGCAAGCGGTCATTAGGGATAATAATAAGAGTATCAACCTTGCCTAGCAGGCGAGCAATCCCCTCCTGTGCCACGTCACTGCGGTGGATACCCTCAAAGCCAAATGGTTTGGTGACTACAGCGATAGTAAGGGCTCCACCTTGCTTGGACAATTCGGCAATAACGGAAGCAGCCCCGGTGCCGGTGCCACCGCCCATACCGCAGGTGATAAACACCATATCGGCTCCAGAGACAAGCCCCTCTAGTTTATCACGGCTCTCCTCGGCTGCCTTCTGACCCTGCATATGGTCACCACCTACACCCAACCCTTTGGTAAGCTTCTCTCCAAGCTGGATGCGGGTTGGGGCTTCAGTGATGGCTAGGGCTTGAGCATCGGTATTCATGGCGATGAGCTCCACGCCTTGAATCCCCTCTTGAGCCATACGAGTTATAGCATTACAGCCACCACCACCTAGGCCGATAACCTTAATCTTGGCTGGGTTAGGGACAAAACTTGCTTTTGCCATCGTTTCCTCCTTTCTCTACCATTATTGGTAACTTTCAACGGAACAAGTTCTTAACTCGGGAAACCAACCTTCGTAAGAATCCACGAGATCTCCAAGTCTGCTTGCTTTCACGCTTTGCCCCCCAAAGCAGAAGGCCAACACTAGTGGCATACGCTGGGTCACGAAGGACATCGGTGATGCCATGCATTTCGGTAGGAAGGCCTACCCTCACCGGAAGTCGCGATATATCGCGCCCCAATATCTCTATGCCAGAAAGGTTAGAGCTACCACCAGTAAGGACCACTCCAGCGGGAACCAATGATTCATGCTCAGTGCGCGGTAACTCAAGCAGAATAAGCCTTATTATTTCATCAATTCGGGCCTTGATGATGTCGCATAGGTCCTTGTAGGAAATGCCATGTCCATTTTCGGATAGTGGGTTGGTGTTTTCCGCCTTGCCTTCATAAACCGGCATAACACTGCCATACTTCTTCTTCATTTCCTCGGCGACATCAAAGGGCAGTCCCAAACCAATAGCTACATCTCTGGTGACCTGATAACCAGCTACAGGCAGAATAGAGGTATGCCAGATACTTCCATCCTTAAATATAGCAATATCTGTGGTTCCACCACCGATATCAGCTAGTACCACGCCTACTTGCCTCTCATCCTCAGTCAATACCGCCTCGCTGCTGGCTAAGGGTTCAAGGACGAGGTCCTCAACATCTACACCAACACTGCGAATACACCTTATCAGGTTCTGGACGGAAGCTACCCCAGCAGTAATGATATGCGTCTCCACATCCAGCCTGAAGCCATGCATCCCTACTGGGTTCTTGACTCCTACCTGACCATCAACAGCATAACCCCGAGAAATAACATGGAGCAGCTTCCTATCGCTAGGGACCTTGAAATCCTGGGCACAAGTAAGTACCCGCCTCAGGTCTTCTGGGCGTACCAGCCGGTCATTACGGGTAATGGCCACCACCCCTCGGTTGTTCATCGAGCTGACATGCCTGCCAGTCACACCGACATAAGCAGATTCCACTCTGTAACCACTGCTTTGCTCTGCCTTCCTCACCGAGTCCCGTATTGATTCCTTGGCCTCATTCATACTGACCACTAACCCCTTGTGCAATCCCTTGGATGGACTAATGCCCACGCCGGCAACCTGGATAGCATTCCCATTATAGATCTCAGCTATAATGGTACATACCTTAGTGGTGCCAACATCAACAGCAGACAAAATAGATGGCTTTCTCATCCACATCCTCCTTTCATTAAGATTTTGATTCTCGTTTGCATCATTTCACATCTTCAAAACCTCCTTATCTGTTGTCTCCAAAACTTTATGTAATCTAGGGAACGAAAAGTTACCGGGCGTTCTCTCCAGCCGTTACCTTCACCTTGGCTGAAGAACCAGCCTTTCCAGCCATATTACGGCGTTTATCCCAAGTAATAATGCGCTCAGCAACTCTTAATTTAGCGCTACGACTACGCGGGTTAAGTTGAACCTCTGTAGGAGAGGGGGTAATAACCCTCTTGGTAATTAACTTGAGGCAAGCGGTATGTCCACAAATGCAAGTCGGTGTACCCGGAGGGCAAATACAATCCCTCGATTCCCGCTGCATAAGCTGTTTCACAATGCGGTCTTCGAGGGAGTGATAGCTAATGACCACCAACCTACCCTCAAACCCAAGAAGGTCGATCGCCTGCTTGAGAGCAGCCTCCAGATGCTCCAATTCGTGGTTAACCGCTATTCGCAATGCTTGAAAGGTCTTGGTGGCGGGATGGATTCTACCCCTCCAACCCCCGACGGCTCGCTCTACCGTCTCAACCAGTTGAAGGGTAGTTGCTATGGAGCGTTCCTGCACAATGCGATGGGCAATCTGACGGCTATGGGCTTCCTCACCATATACTCTTATAATGCGAGCTAGTTCGGTCTCAGAGGAAGTGTTAATGATATCAGCAGCGGTAATATCCTGGCCAGGATTCAAGCGCATATCTAAGGGCGCATCGCGCAGGAAGCTGAAGCCACGATTATTGCCATTGAGCTGAAGGGAGGAAAGCCCCAGGTCGAACAAAATACCGTGCACCGGATAGAAAGCATGTCTGACACAAACAGCCCGTAGATTGATGAAGTTTTCATTAATTAGAAGGGTAGAGCCACTATAAGCCCGGAGCTTTGTCCCGGCTATCTTTATCGCTTCAGGGTCAGCGTCTATGCCCAGTAATTGTCCACCGGGTGAACTCCGCTCCAAAATGGCAGCAGCATGACCCCCACCCCCCAGGGTGCAATCAATATAGCGGCCCCCGGGCTGCACCGCCAGTGCCTCAACGGTCTCTTTGACTAAAACCGGGATATGAGTTATCATCTTTAACTCTCCCGATGCCTCTCTAAGCTTTCTATAATTTGCCAGGCCTGTTCCTGGCTAATAGCCTTCTCCGCCTCCCACTGCTCTTTATTCCACAGCTCGAGGTAATTGTTAACTCCAGTGATAACTACCGCATCTTTAATCCCGGCATACTCCCGTAATGAAATAGGCAAGACTATCCTGCCCTGCCCATCAACCTCAATGCTAAAAGCAGTGGCAAAAATAGCCCGATTTAGTCTTCTCAACTTGCTGGGGGTAATGACGCCGGTGGTAAGAGTAGTAGCTATATTCTTCCACTCAGGTAGTGGATAAACATTAACACACTGTTCTGCCCCCGGCGTTAATACCACTCCCCCTTTTAATACACCTCTGAACTTTGGAGGGATGGGGACCCTCCCTTTCTCATCAATCCTATATTCGAATTCACCAAAAAACATTTTTAGCCCTTCCTCCTATCAGGTGAAAGGAGCCAGAACACTTATTTACCACTATTTACCACTATTATCCATTTTAAACCACAACCAACCCCATTTGTCAACCCCCTAGCATAAAATTTTCGGGAAATTCTCTGATTTTGGTTATATTCCTCTATGTGTGGTAAAATAAATGCCTCAAGAAAGGCAGCTTTATGGTTAACATCGGCATACTTACTATTAGTGATAAGGGCTGGCGCGGACAGCGTCACGATGAAAGTGGCAATGCCATCAGGGACGGCCTGTCTTCACTGGATAACCGTGTAGTCAAGTATGAGGTTGTTCCTGATGAAGCGGATGTTATTGCTGAAAAACTGACCGAGTGGGCTGATGAAGGCGGTATCGACCTTATCCTGACCACCGGCGGCACCGGGTTAGGACCACGTGATACCACCCCTGAGGCAACCCTTTCTGTCATGGATAAGATTACGCCCGGTTTCACCGAAGCGATGAGAGCTAAAACCTTTAAGATGGTGCCACACGCTATACTGAGTCGAGCTGTGGCTGGGATTAGAGGAAGGTGTCTTATTATCAACCTGCCAGGTAGCCCCAGGGCGGTTCGGGAGTGTCTCGAGGTGGTACTACCTGTCATTCCTCACGCTATAGAAATTATCAGGGGGGAGGTAACCGAGCATACTCCCAGGTAGTGAGGGGACCTAAAAAGTGCGAATTGATATTTTAACCCTGTTCCCCCAGATGTTCCAAGACCCATTCAGTGTAGGCATTCTCAAGCGGGCTATCGACCAGAAGCTGATTCAGGTTAATATTCACAATATTCGAGACTATACCCATGATAAACATCACACCGTTGATGACTATGCCTATGGTGGTGGAGCCGGTATGGTCCTTAAGCCCGAGCCCATCTTTGAAGCAGTGGAGTCGGTAAAATCGGATATATCCCTCGAAGAGGCAAAGGCATTGCCTATTATTCTGCTCACTCCACAGGGTCGCCTTTTCCACCAACAAATTGCTCAAGAGCTATCAGGATATAGCCATCTAATCCTTATCTGCGGTCGCTATGAGGGAGTCGATGAGCGGGTGCGTGAACACCTGGTTACCGAGGAGATTAGCATCGGCGATTACGTCCTCAGTGGCGGTGAGCTGGCAGCTATGGTGGTAGTAGAGGCTGTGGTCAGGCTACTGCCAGGGGTTCTTGGCTCTGAGGCTTCAGCACTGGACGATTCTCATACTACCGGACTACTGGAATACCCCCAATACACCCGCCCCGATGTATATAGGGGCTGGGCAGTACCCGATGTTTTACTTTCAGGAAATCACGCCCAAATTGATAAGTGGCGCCGCCACCAGTCTATTCTACGCACCCTGAAGCGCCGTCCTGAGCTGTTGGGCAAAGCCGACCTGAGTTTGGAGGAAAGGCAGTTAATAGAAAAGCTTAAAGAAGAATCATCTTCTTGATAAATCACTCCGTTGGGAGTATAGTTTATAGGATACTAGGAGGAATTCTATTCAATGAATATGGCATCACTAACTGAAGTTAAACCAAACCCTAAAATCCCAGCTTTGGCTTCCGGCGACACGGTGAAGCTCAAGGTTAAGGTTGCTGAGGGAGAAAAGGAACGCACCCAGACATTTCAGGGTGTGGTAATCAGGGTTCGACATAGCGCAGACGGTGGAAGTTTTACCGTGAGGCGTGTCGCCTATGGCGTCGGCGTCGAGCGCACCTTCCTATTCCAATCGCCACTCATCGAGAAGGTGGAAGTGGTACGGCATGGAAAAGTACGCCGAGCTAAGCTCTATTATCTCCGCGGGCTCAGTGCCAAGGCAGCTCGCATCAAGGAGAAGCGGGTAGACAAAGAGACTGCCCAAAAAGAGAGTATCAAAGAAGCGGATAGCCAGGAAGAGAATAGCCAAGCGGATTAAATCAGAGCTACCTCGCTGGAGCATGGGATGAGGTATGCTGAAGTTAGTGTTAACTCACCAATAGCACAACGTAACACATTTAGCTACACTATACCCTCTGGTCTGAGCATTGAGGTGGGGCAGGCAGTATGGGTTCCCTTTGGCGACAAGACACTCCAAGGGATCGTTTTAGAATTAACCGACTACCCTGCTGTAGAGGAAACCAGAGAAATAGCCGACATTATTGAACCTCGTCCTGTGCTATCACCACCCCAGATATCGTTGGCTCGCTGGATAAGCGAGCACTATCTATCACCCCTTTTCAACGCTGTGGCTTTAATGCTACCACCGGGATTTGAGCGAAAGGTGGTCACCTTTATTTATAGTCCCATACCCCCTCATGAGCAGGACATATCTTCTCTCACTCGAGAACAGAGGCATGTTCTGGAATCGGTTTGGCAACAAGGCAAAGTCAAGCTCAGAGAGCTAGAAAAGGTGCTAGGGGCTAGGCAAGCTAGGCTGATCACCGCTCAACTGATCGGTCAAGGATTGCTGGCAAAGAGCTATGAATTAGAGCGGGTTAAGGTAAAACCGAAGAGAGTGCCTTACCTGCGCCTGGTGGTGAAGGCCGGTGAAGCCCGACAGGAAGCAGCCAAGCTGCGCCAAAAAGGAGCTATTAAACAGGCTGCCCTCATCGACTTCCTAGCTGGGCAGGCTGAACCCGTATCCTGGACAGAAGCCAGGAAGAGAGTCGACTGTGATAAAGCGGTGGCTGATGCCCTAGTCAGTAAAGGTTTAATCGAGTTTCAACAGAGTGAGGTAAAACGCGAGCCGATTTCCTACCAGGGCAGCGCTCCATCAGCGCCACCGAAACTCACCGTCGCCCAAAAGTCGGCTCTAAAAGCTATCAGGTCAAGCCTACTCCAGGTGGCAACAGGACAAGCTCCGCCAGCAATTTTTTTGCTCCATGGGGTTACTGGAAGCGGCAAGACAGAGCTCTATCTGCAGGCTCTAGCTGAGACGGTGAAGCTGAGCAAGCGAGGCATCGTTCTGGTTCCAGAGATTGCCCTCACTCCCCAGACTATAGAGCGATTTGCCTCACGCCTTCCCCACAAGGTGGCTATCATTCACAGCAAACTCTCCCTGGGGGAACAATTTGATGAGTGGCAGCGAATAAGAAATGGAGAGGTCGATGTGGTTATCGGCCCCAGAAGCGCCGTTTTTGCCCCCCAACCTGAGTTGGGCCTCATCGTTATTGATGAGGAACATGAATGGACTTACAAGCAGCAGGACAAATCACCCCGCTACCATACCCGTGATGTCGCTATAAAGCTGGCTAAGCTAACCGGGGCGGTGGTTGTCCTGGGCAGTGCTACCCCCGATGTAGAGACCTTCTATCATGCTCAAAGAGGATACTACCGCTTACTTCAACTTCCAGAACGGGTTGTCCCCAAGGAAGGCTCTCCCCTACCCCAAGTCGAGGTAATAGACTTAAGAGACGAGCTTAAGGCAGGGAATGTAAGCATTTTTAGTCGCTCTTTATCACAAGCTACAGATAAAGCGGTGGACAATAAGGAACAGGTGATTCTATTTCTTAATCGGAGGGGAGGGGCTACCTTTATTCAATGCCGTAATTGTGGCTTTGTCCTCCGCTGCCGGCGCTGCGAGGTTCCCCTTACCTGCCACTTCGCCGAGGATGCTCTGCTCTGCCACCAGTGCAACTACAGAATGCCGGTCCCTCAGACCTGCCCTCAATGCTCAAGTCAACGGATAAAGTTTTTGGGCATTGGCACCGAGAAATTGGAGAAGGAAGCCGGTCATACCTTCCCCAGAGCTAGGTTGCTACGGTGGGACAGTGATGTTACCAGAGGAAGATACTCTCATCAGGAGATATTAAACAAGTTCCGTGCCCACAATGCTGATATTCTTATCGGCACACAGATGGTAGCCAAGGGACTGGATTTACCCCTGGTGACCCTGGTGGGGGTAATCAGCGCTGATACCAGTCTAAACTTCCCTGATTTCCGGGCTGGGGAGAGAACCTTCCAACTACTATCTCAGGTGCTGGGGAGAGCAGGACGGGGTGGACCTAAGGGACAGGTTATTATTCAGACCTACTCCCCAGGGCACTACGCCATCCAGATGGCAGCTGAACACGACTATGCCTCCTTTTATGAAAAAGAAATCGATTACCGGCGTCAGCTCCACAATCCCCCCTTCAGTCGGCTGGCTCGCCTGGTCTATAGCCACACCAACGATGCTCGTTGCCAGCGAGAGGCAGAAAGAATGAAGCGTCTGCTCAGGGGGGAGATAGAGGCAAAAGGAATAGATGAACTCAGTATAATTGGACCAGCACCAGCATTCATTCACCGGCTACGAGGGAGATTTCGTTGGCAGCTCATACTTCGCGGGGCGGAGCCTTCTGTTTTCCTATCACAGATACCTATTCCCCGGGGTTGGACAGTAGATATTGACCCCGTAGGTCTAGTTTGAACTCCCCACCCTCTCTTTTGCTAATCGCCCATCCCCCGAGTCAGGGACAAGGTAAAAGAGTTCTTCCAGTCCGTGATCAGGAAAGGCTCTTATTGCCCCAACAATGAATTTTTGGTTGATGCTGCGACTGCCTTCACGCACCCGATAAATCTGGCTTATCGATACCCCCATAGAACGGGCTAGCTCAGATAGGTTCCGGTAGCGCTCATTGCATAGCTCAAAGATTCTTGTCTTTACTATCATGTCTTTCATTGTGCCAATTGGCTATATTAAAGCTGTTAATATGCCAGTTGTCAAGTCCCTACTCAATGGGAATGGTATCTTGGCACTATTTGCCCCGCAATCCTTTTTATTTCTTGATATATGTATGCCTTTGGTAGTATAGTTTAACTCTAGATGATATGAAGGCCTCATCGCTATTGACCAAGGTAAGCGACTTCCTCACCAAACAGGGTATTCAATCATATGTTGTTGGTGGGTTTGTGCGCGATGTGCTCTTGGGGAGAGATACGGTTGATATCGACATCGCCATGGAGGCAGACGCGGTGAGTATTGCCCCCAAGGTAGCCACTGCCCTCAGTGGTAAATCCGTCCTGCTGGATGAGGTAAATAGGGTGAGCAGAGTGGTTCTGGCTAATAAGGAAGCACCCTCGACCAAGGGGCAATGGGTGCTTGACCTCTCCACAGTTGAGGGGAACATCGAGCAGGACCTGGCACGACGTGATTTCACTATTGATGCCATGGCAGTTGACCTCAGGAAGATGGCCAACCAACCTCATCTCCCCACCCTTCCCCCTCTGAGGAAGGGTGAGGAAGTTACTCCCAAACCACCTGTACTCATAGACCCTTTCCATGGTTGGAATGACCTTCACCAGCAGGTGATTCGAGCTGTAGCTGAGACAGCCTTCGCCTCAGACGCAGCACGTCTGCTCCGGGCGGTGCGTTTAGCTGCCGAGCTTGGCTTCACTATTGATGCCGGGACCGAGGCTCTAATCCAGCGTTATTCCCACCTCGTCGCCAGTGTAGCTGGTGAACGGGTAAGGGAAGAGCTACTTCGGCTTCTGGCTACTCCTCAAGCTGAGCAACTCGCGCCCTATCTTGAGCAGCTGGGTTTATTGACCGCCACGATTCCGGAGCTAGCTCAGATGAAGGGAGTGAAACAGCCCAAAGAGCACGCCTGGGATGTTTTTGACCACTCCCTTAAGACAGTTGCTGCCGTTGATTTTCTACTCAGGCAGGGAACCTGGGAATATGGCAATGAGGAAGTCCTAGCTGCTGCCCCGTGGTCAGCAACGCTAAGCCAGCACTTTGAGCTTAAGGTTAGCAGCGGTAGCACCAGAAGGTCACTACTCAAGTTGGCAGCGCTTCTTCATGATATTGCCAAACCCCAAACTAAAGCCATGGATGCTAACGGTCGAATGCGCTTTTTAGGGCATGCCAAAGAAGGAGCAGCTACAGCAGCAGGTATCCTGGAAAGGCTAAGGTTCACTACTAAAGAGACAAAGTTAGTGGAAATTATGGTAAGATATCACCTTAGGCCGGGGCAGATGAGCCATGATGAGCTTCCCTCCCGTCGGGCTATTTACCGCTACTTCCGTGATGCCGGAGAGGCGGGCATTGATATACTATTCTTAAGTCTGGCTGACCATTTAGCCACCAGAGGCCCCCATCTAAATCTGGCTCAATGGCGGGAGCATGCTCAAAGGACAAACTATGTGTTGGACCAGCACTTTGACCAGGAGAGTTTGGTTGCTCCACCCAAGTTGATTGATGGGCATGATATAATGAATATCTTTAGTATCAGCCCAGGGCCTAAAATTGGAGAACTTCTGGAGGCAGTGCGTGAAGCACAGGCTTCGGGGGAGCTAACTACAAAAGAGGAGGCAATATCCTACATCAAACGCTTATTAGCTTCATATCCCGATACCCACTCCTCAAAAAGGAAGGCGAAGCCAATAAATAATCCCAGTTAAGCAAAAGATGAGTAAAGGAAATAGAATAACTCTTATCATAATAAGTATTATTTTCACCATTGCCTTGCTTGTAGTCTTTCCCCTCAATGAGGGGATTTTGGGCAAGAAGGGAATACGATTGGGGCTTGACCTTGTTGGTGGTAGCCATTTAGTGTATCAAGCTCAATTCCCTGAGGGAGCTACCAGAGCGGACAAAGCAAGAGATGTAGATAGGGCGCTGGAGACTATTCGACACCGCATTGATAAATACGGCGTCGCCGAGCCTATCATCCAGAGCCAGGAGGGCGGGCGCATCCTGGTGCAGCTCCCTGGATTCACCGATATCGACGAAGCGAAGAGACTGGTAGAACAAACCGGTTTTCTGGAGTTCAGAGAGGTAGAGCTGAATGAGGAAGGGGAACCGGTTTATCTGACCTCCTATCTGGATGAGGGGCGCACCGATTTCTATAATGGTGAGGAGGAGGGCTCCCGCATATTCGTCGACAACGAGGGCAGCCCTGCAGTCTTCCTGGTAAAGGATGAACAGGGTGAACTGCAATATATAGATAAGGAAGGCAACCCCATAAGCACCGGGGAAGCGAGGCAAGCTGTGGCCGGGATAATAGGGGAGCTAGCCCCATTTTCACCGGCACTGTTATCCTGGGTTCCAGCCCGGGGTGATGATGGGACTCAGCTTACCGGCAGCTTTCTCGATGAAGCCACGGCTTATGCCACCGCCGGAATCACCGGCACCGAAACCGGGGTCAATATCATCTGGAATGAAGAAGGGGGAATAATCTTCGACCAGATTGCCCTGAGTATTTATAATTCAGGACTTTATGGCTCTCCACAGCGGGCGCTGGGTATTTTCTTGGACAATACACTCATTTCGTCGCCCCAGATTTTGCAGCCAGCGTATGGCGGTACAGCGTCTATCACTGGCCAGTTTACCCCTGATGAGGTAACCCATTTGGCAATCCTGCTTGAATCTGGTTCCCTGCCCATGCCCCTGGAGAAACCGCCCCTTTATCAGCAAAAGGTGTCAGCCACCCTGGGAGCTGACTTCATCGACATGAGTCTCATGGCGGGACTAATCGGGATAGTACTGGTTATGCTATTTATGGGTATCTATTATCGCCTGCCCGGGGGTCTAGCCAGTCTGGCTTTAACCTTCTACGTGGCATTCGTCCTAGCCATCTTCAAATTGGTACCGGTGACCCTAACTCTAGCTGGTATTGGCGGCTTTGTCCTGTCTATAGGTATGGCAGTAGATGCCAATATACTTATATTTGAGCGAATGAAAGAGGAATTGAGGCTAGGTCGGACATTAGGGGCAGCTGTTGAGGCTGGCTTTGGCCGAGCCTGGCCAGCTATCAGGGATAGTAATATAACCACCTTAATTATCTGCGGCATCCTCTATATATTAGGAAGCAGGATTGTGGAGAGTGCGCCGGTTATGGGCTTTGCCCTAACTTTAGCCATTGGTGTAGGCATGAGCATGTTTACCGCCATTGTGGTTACCCGCACCCTCCTTCGTATATTTGCCGGCACCCGCTGGGCACAGAGAACCTCGCTATTTAGTACCTATTCAGGGAAAGGACAATGACTGATATTGTAGGCAAAAGGTTTCGGTTCTTCATCATCTCGGGAATAATCATCCTGGTTAGTATTATTTCGCTGGCAAACTTTGGCCTCAAGCCCGGGATTGAGTTCAGCAGCGGTTCTATGATGACCGTTCATTTTGAGCAAGAGATAGATGAGAATGCCCTGAAACAGGAACTGACCGGCCTAGATTACCCCAATGCTATTATTCAACAAACCGGGGAGGGCGATTTCCTTATCCGCACCGGGGAGTTAACCAGTGAAGATAAGGCAGAGCTGACGAATGCCCTAACAGCTAGGTTTGGGCCCACCTCTGAATCGGAATTCTATTCAGTATCACCAATGGTAGCTGCTGAGACGGCACGCAACGCAGGCATCGCCATAGGTGTAGCTGCCGTTGGCATACTGCTCTATATCACCTGGGCATTTCGTAAGATGCCAAAGCCCTTCCGCTATGGTACCTGCGCCATAATAGCCCTGGGCCACGATTCCCTGGTGGCACTGGGCATTTTCTCTATTCTCGGTGGTGTACTTGGCTGGGAAATCAATCTAATGTTTATCACCGGCATCCTGGCTGTTGTTGGCTATAGTGTGAATAATACCGTTGTCGTTTTTGATAGAATAAGAGAGAATTTAAAAAGAGGGGTAAGCCCCGACTTTAAGGTTGTAGTTAATAATAGCCTAGTTGAGACCCTCAGCCGCTCCCTGAATACCAGCCTAACCACCCTATTTGTGGTATTGGCGCTGCTACTCTTTGTTGGGGCATCAATTCAGAACTTTGCTGTAGTGTTGTTAATCGGCATCGTTGCCGGAACCTTCAGCTCTATCTGTATTGCCCCCAATCTACTGATAGTCTGGGAGAGGAGGGAATGGGGCAGGCTCTTCCGCAGAGTTTTCGCTAAAGCAGGTGGTGGGTGATGTTTTCCACTATAAGAGGTGCGATTAGACTTTCCCTTATAGTTATCATCGGGTTAGTTGCGGCCAAGTTAGTGGTGGCAGTGATAACAGAGAGCATCAGTATTCTCGCCCAAGGAATAGATAGCCTCCTCGATCTACTTGCCGTCGCCATCACCTTCTACGCAATTAAAATAGCTGCCAAGCCAGCTGATAAGGAACACCCCTTCGGTCATGGCAAGGTGGAGAATATCGCGGCAGTAGGACAGGCAGCGCTTATTTTTGCTGCTGGTGGCTGTATAATCTATGCGGCAATACACAAGATAATAGCAGGGGCAACAGTAGAGCTAACCGGCGCCGGTATCGGGGTGATGGTAGCCTCTATAATAGCTAGCATCTTGCTCTCACGCCACTTGCTTAAGGTAGCACGAGCCACCGATTCCATAGCACTGGAGGCAAACGCCCACAACATTGCCGCTGATGTCTACTCTGCTGCTGCAGTACTGGCCGGGCTAATAGCCATACGCTTTACCGGACTCAACATTCTTGACCCTATTATTGCCCTGGGCATATCTGCAATCATCATAAAAGCAGCTTATGGCGTCCTAAGGAAGTCATTCGGTCCACTAATTGACACCAAGTTGCCCAAAGCAGAAGAGGATGCCATAAGGTCTTGCATTACGGAGCAAGGTTACCAGCTAGTCGATTTCCACGACCTGCGCACCCGTAAAGCAGGAGCTCAGCGCTACGTCGAGCTACATTTGACCGTGCCCAAAGATGTTAATGTGGAAGAGGCACACCAAATGTGTGACCGCATAGAGCAATGTATTAAGGCCAGGCTGCCTAACACCAGCGTAACCACTCACGTTGAACCATGTAGCGGGGAGTGTAAAGAGTGCACTGCTTCCTGCACTTTGCGGGACAGGAAATGACTAAGGCAGACCGTGTACTTCCTTTATCGCCTTAACCAGGGGGGCAATATCAGGAGCCTCTGAGCCAGTTGATGGACCCAGCGGGTCTTCAATATCAGCATCGCCCAGAAGCACATCAAAGGTCGCTTTTACTGAACAGGAAAGCGCCCTGGGATGGTAGCCCCCCTCCAAGCAAAAGACCGCTCGACCGCCACATAGCGCATCAGCCAGCCCCTTAACGATTTTCACCATCTCAGCAAAACCGGCAGTGCTTACCTGCATCATGGCTAAATGGTCAACCCAGTGAGGGTCGTAGCCCGACGACACCAAAATGAGCTGGGGGTCGAACCGTTTAGCCGCTGGAACGACAACCTCTCTAAAGACAGAGAGATATTCAGCATCACCACAGCCAGCCGGCAGCGGTATATTAACCGTGGTTCCCCCAGCCACTCCACCACCAGTTTCCTCCATACCACCCGTCCCCGGGTAAAATGGAGACTGGTGGGTTGATATGTAAAGCACTTGAGGGTCATCATAGAAAGCTTCCTGAGTGCCATTGCCATGATGCACATCAAAATCAATAATAACAATGCGCTCCAGCTTATATTTATTCCGAGCATATTTAGCGGCAATAGCTACATTATTAAATAGACAGAAGCCCATAGCTTGGGCAGCGGTGGCATGATGCCCTGGGGGTCTGACCAAGGCAAAGGCACTGTTTGCCTCTCCATCTATAACCGCTCCAGTGGCACTAATGACGCCACCAGCAGCATAGCAAGCTGCCTCATAGGAATGAGACGACATTACGGTATCGGCATCCAGCCACCCCCCACCCTTCCGCGCTACCTCCCCAATATGCTCTATATACTGCTTATGGTGCACCAATGATATCTCCTCAATGGTGGCAGCGCGAGGGGGGATGGATACCAGTCGCTGGTTAAGCCCGGTCTCCTCCAGATGGGAAATAATCGCCTCCAGCCTCCTCGCCCCCTCCACATGCTGTCCGGTGTCATGTTTGAGATATATGGGATGATAGACATAACCTACTTTCATAGCATATCCCCTACCATTATAATAAAGGAGTTAAACTGTTACCTGGAATCCTGAACTGAGGAACCAGCTCCCAAATCCGATAAGCAGCGCGCCGGAGGCAATGAATAACCCATCCCGAAATCTTCCCCCCCACAGGAATTTAGTCCGATGGCCAAGAACGGAAACAAAGGACAGCCAGCCAAAATCACAGAGCAGATGAACCACAGCAAACAGAATAAATCCGATTAAGCCAAAGATTAGGGACTTCATGATAAGCATGCTGCCTATGGTTGCCCACCACAGAACAAAGAATGGGTTGAGGGCACTGGTAACCGCACCGGCAACAACCGATTTATGAGGCGAGTCCCTACCCTCCTCCACCACCCTGCCCCTGGCTCTTAATGTCCCTATGCCCAACCACACCAGGACAGCCCCACCCACTAAATACAGAACCTTTTGAACCAGCGCCTCCTGAAAGAACGAGGCAAAGCCAAAGTATATCAGCAGCATTAACGGGATTTCTACCAAGGCATGCCCCAAAGCTACCCGCATGCCGGCAAACTGGGACTTATAACTTCTAGCCAGGGTGACAGCAAATACAGGGCCAGGCATCATCACCCCTGACAACGAAATTACTGCCACAGAGCCTAAAAATAGGAACATAAAAACAACCTTGGTCATTGTAGCACATCTGACCTCGCTATCTCTAACCCGACCAAGGTTGTTTACCAAGCAGAGCACCGCTTGTGTTCATCGGTTTTAATTAATTATAATGAAGCAAGAGTAAGAGGGATGTCGTTAAATTTAACCAGGGTTGTGGCACAGGTGGGAAATATGCTAGCCAGACTGAAGGCTGGCAGCGAGGAGAGGCAGAAACGCCTCCAGACTGCTCTGGATGTCATTCACAGTCAGGCTTCCAACTTCAAAGACTTACAAAAGAAGATTGCCACCAGCAGGACCACCTGGCTGGTGGCTGGTTTGGTGGATGGGCTTGACCAGCATCACAAACCACCGCCCGCCCCCGCAGAGTTCACCGTCCTGGCTACCGATGGCTCTCACATCGACGTCGACCGACATCGGTCAACAAGGTGCTATCTCATAAATATAGGCTCGGTCGTTCTCCACTACGGTGACTCCCCCAGTGCCACCCTGGATAGTTTCCCCTGTCTCTATTCCGAAGATGAAGAGCTGGTTATCGCCTCAACTGAGGCTAAAGGTCGTGAGCAACCCATAGAGGGCACCCTTCTGGGAGTAAAGCGCAGCGTAGACGAGTGCTGCCAGTTAGCCAAACTAGCCTCGGAGCTGCCGCCGGGCGGCTCAAGTGTGGCCCTGCTTGACGGTTCACTTATTCTCTGGGGTCTAGAGGCTTACCCCGAATTTGTCGCTGAAGCCCTGCTGAATAAAGGCTTTCTCAGCTGTCTTGATAATATGAGAAAGGTTAATAGCGATAAGAAGCTCGCCCTTGCCAGCTATATCAGCTTCCCCCGCAGCACCGATGTAATTAATGCCCTGCGGGTAGCCCTCTGCCCCCAAGATATTGTTGATACCGACCTCCATTGCAAAACCTGCGGGAAAAGCGACTGCGATGCGGTAGCCGGTGTTCAGGACAGGGAGCTGTTCCTCAATCTACTAAGCGAGAGGGAAAGATCAGCCCTGTTTATCAGCCAGTCTAAAATCCAGAAGCGCTACGGAGGGCATCGGGTCTATTTCTTCTACCTGAGGGTTGATGATGAGGTAGCCAGGGTTGAGATTCCCCAGTGGGTGGCAACCGATGATAGCCTGCTCAATCTGGTCCACACCCTGGTTTTAGACCAGTGCCAGCGGGGACAGGGATACCCGGTAGCCCTAAGCGAAGCCCATGAACAGGCGGTGGTAACTGGAGCCGATAGGGAGAACTTCTGGCAATTAGTGGAGTCGTCTATGGTGGAGGAACACCTACCCAGTATCGGCTCAGCCAAGAGCAGGAGCAAAAGAACAAGGTGGATATAAACCCCTTCAAGCTTCCTTATTATATATAATGTATAACTTAGAGAGGTTAAGTAAGGATAGAAAGAGCAAAGTAGTTTATTAAAAGGAGGAAAGAGATGGGAACTAAAGGAAGGAAGAACATAAAGAAGCCCAAGCAGAGCAAGGATAAAAAGAAGAAGAAATAGAAAACCGAATAGGTAAAGCATGGTTAGGTGGAACAGAACACTTCTGATTACAATAATTCTGCTTTCGGTTGCACTGGCTCTTCTGGGATGGCAATACAACAAGGTTAGCCAGTTAGAGCATGCGCTTGCCTCCCTAACAGAGCAATATGGTCGTCTCCTAGATAACTATAGTGAACTGGAAAGCAGATACGGTAAGGTATGGACTGAGCAGCCCGCTACTTCGGCTGAATCGGAGCAATCCCTGACAGTGCCCTATACTTCTATTTCAGAGGGGAATATAGCATGGGTATGGAAGGATATGGACGGCAATTTGCGCAAGTGGGTGCTGCCCCTGGAGAGCTACCGCAGCTGGAGCAATACCCCCAAGCCTAATAAGACCGTCTCACTCCAGTGTAACGACGGTATTTGCACCGTGTTTGACTACAGGCCTTATGTCCACCCGGACGAATTTACCGAGGTTATTCCCAGCTTTTACCAGCAGTCCAGTGGTGGGCGAGAATTTGTTCAAGAAGCATTCAATATGGTGAGTCAGCTAACAGTATACTCCAAAGATATCGGGGAAGTTCCCCGCTGGCCGATAGAGACCCTTACCGAGGGCGAGGGTGATTGTGAAGATTTAACCATACTTCTCGCCACTCTACTTAAGGCGACACCATATCCCTACAAGCTCAGCTTCGTTTATATAGATATTGACAACCCTACTGACCCTCAGTACCCCAATCATGTTATAGTTGCGGTTGAGGATGAAGATGAGGAATGGAGGATGTTTATTGACTGTTCCAGCGAGGAGGGATGGAAATTTTATGATGAGATTGAAGGCTGGTTCATTGAATTTTGACACCGGGAGGCATAAAGGATGGGCGAAACACAGAGAGTAGGCGAGGTTATTGAAGCCAGCACCACCGACTTCGTGGCGCAGTGCTATGAGCTTTATCAGTCGCCGCCTTTAGGCAGCCTGGTAAAGACCAGAGATTCGGATGTGGAGTTATATGGCATCGTCTATAACGCCACTACCACCAGTCTTGAGCCTGGTCGGCGCCCCATTGCCAGAGGCAAGGATGAGACCACTGAGGAAGGCATCTATCAGGCAAGCCCACAGCTTTTGAAGCTGCTTAAAAGCGAATTCGGGGCGGTGGTGGTGGGGCACAGGCAGGGTGATACATTGCATCACTATCTACCACCCAAGCCAGCCCGAATCCACGGCTTTGTTTACCTCTGCTCCCCCCAAGAAGTGAAAGAGTTCAGCCAGTCTTTCAGCTTCCTCAATATATTGATTAACACTCGCCTGCCTGTCTCTCCCGAGGAGCTTATTGCTGCCTCGCTGCGCCAGATGAGCGAGGTATATGAAGACCACCGCGCTTTTTTAGTGACCGCGGGCAAGGAGTTAGCCATATCGCTCAGTGGCAATTTCAATCAGCTCAAAGCCATTCTGGAAAGGATTAAAACATGACCGAAGAGACCAAGAGGCTGGGTATTGTTACCTCGGGTTCATTAAACAAAGGGGTAGAGGTGAGGCTGGATAGCTCGGCTTCAGTCGAGGATATGGCGGTGGGGCGCTATGTAACCATTGAAGGGGAAAAGCGGCGCTTCTTCGGCATGATAAGCGATGTCAACCTGGGGGTGGTAGACCAGAAGCTCACTGTTACTCCGCCTGATGTCTCCGACCCTTTTACCGCTGAGGTATTAGCCGGAACCAGTACCTACGGAACACTTCATGTCTCCCCATATCTCACTATCGGCGGTGATGCTACCAGCCTGATTGAGGGGCCACAGCCAGTCAAGACAGTGCCTACCCACTTCTCCCCAGTAAATCTGGCCTCAGACCAAGACATAGAGTTGGTCTTTGGCAGCGAAGATGAAAAACGGTTCTATATTGGAACACCGCTAGATATGGAGACCAAGCTTTGCCTTGACCTGCCAGAATTGGTCAAACGGTCAAACGGCATATTTGGCAAGAGTGGCACAGGGAAGACCTTTTTCACCAGGCTGCTGCTTATTGGCATGCTACAGAAGAGTAAAGCAGTAAACCTAATCTTTGATATGCACAGTGAGTATGGCTGGGAAGCTAGGAACGAAGAAGGTCAGAAGGTTAAAGCCCTAAAGCAGCTTTTCTCATCAAAGGTAGCGGTGTTTACCCTTGATGAAGAAAACTCAAGGCGCCGGCGGGTAAGCACCGATTTTGTGGTCAGGATTGGCTATGACGAGATAGAGGCTGAAGATATGGTATTACTTCGCCAGACATTAAACCTTACTGAGCCCGCCGTTGAAGCTGTCTATCAGATACGCCGCAGGTTTGGCAGAAATTGGTTGCAGGAAGTGTCAGAACTCAAGGATTCGGATGAGACTAGGGAACTATTAAAAGAACTGAATATACATGAAAGCACCTTCCAAAACCTACAACGAGGACTAGCCACTATCAGGCGACTCCCCTTCCTCGAACCCCATGTCCCTGATAATCCGGTAAGGCACATTCTGGAATACCTTGACCAGGGGATAAATGTAGTCCTGGAATTTGGTAGATATACTGATATTACCGCTTATATTCTGGTAGCCAACCTGCTTACCCGGCGTATCCACAACCAATATCGGGAGAGAACGGAGAAAGCGCAGGGGGAGGATACAGCTCCACCACGTCCTCTGGTGATAACTATTGAGGAAGCACATAAATTCCTTAATCCGGAGGTGGCCACCCAGACCATCTTCGGCGTTATTGCTCGTGAGATGCGCAAATATAATGTTACCCTGCTGGTAATTGACCAGAGACCCAGCGGCATTGATGACGAGGTTATGTCCCAAATCGGAACCAAGACAACCTTTTTCTTAGACAACAACCGTGATATTGATAGTGTGCTGGCTGGTATATCGGGTAAGAATGAACTCAAATCTGTGTTAGCCAAGCTGGCATCAAAACAACAGGCACTCATCTTTGGCCACGCTGTGCCCATGCCAGTGGCATTCCAGCCTCGGGAATACGGCTCGGCTGCGTCCTACAAGGACTTTATCCCCAGCGAACAGGCGGAAAAGGATATCGAAGAGCTGTGGGAGTAAGGAGTGCATCCTCAGGGGTCAACGAGTCGCCCGGCGTGCTATTCCTGAAATAAAAAAGCAATTGGAAGTCTCAAACTTCTAGCCCACAGAATACCTCGATTCCCCCTCCAAAAACCCCCACACTAGGCATTGACAGCGAGACATCAAACGTGCTAGAATTTATTGCTACTAATTAGCATTAGCAATAAGGACAGGGCGATGAAAGGACAAACTTTAGACACTAACCACAAAGGGCTAAATTTGGCCGGGGCAAGAATGACCCGCCAGCGGGCTTTAATTCTGGAAATCATTCGCCGGAGACACCTAGATGCCGATGAAATCTATCGCCAAGCCAAGAAGAAGCAAGCTCGCCTTAGCTTATCCACTGTTTATCGAACGCTGCGGAGGCTTAAGGAGCTAGGTCTAATAGAGGAGCTTCACTTTGATGAGACCCACCATCACTATGAGGTGAAAACATCCGCCGAGCATCATCACCTGGTATGCCTGGGGTGCGGTAAAGTTGTCGAGTTTGAGTGTTTGGTGAGTCCGAAGATGAAAGAGAATATCGGCCGCGAGAAGGGCTTTGAAGTCACTGGCGCTGAGGTTCGGATGACCGGCTATTGCTCCGAGTGCCGCCAAAAGAAGAAGTGATTTTTCAGCTCTTCATTACAAATGACAAGCATTTGTACTTATATGGAGTGCTCTTATTGAAAGGACTAAAAGGGGTGATTTATGCCTAAGCGAAAGCAAATAACTCTGCGCCAAATGCAGCCTGGACAGAGCGGCATAGTGTTTCAAATTCAAGGGGGGCATGGCCTGATTAATCGCCTTAATGCTTTAGGAATCAGACCTGGGCAGAAGATAATTAAGACCGGCTCTACACTTATGCGAGGACCGGTCACCATCAAAGTAGGTAATGCTCAGGTAGCCATCGGCTTTGGCATGGCTAACAAGATAATAGTTGAGCTGGTTTAGGTAGCAGATGAAGATACTGTTGATGGGCAACCCCAATGTGGGGAAGAGCGTCGTTTTCTCCCGTCTCACCGAGGTCCATGTGATTGTCTCCAACTATCCAGGGACCACAGTGGGCTACACTCAGGGTTCTATGAAACTGGGAGATAAGAGGGTTGAGGTTATCGATGTCCCCGGCACCTATACCCTGGAACCAACCACTGAAGCTGAGGAAGTAGCTCTACGGATGCTCGACAGCGGAGATATAGTCATAAATGTGGTGAATGCCACCAACCTGGAGAGAAACCTTTATTTAACCCTGCAGCTATTGGAAAGAAAAATCCCAGTAGTAGTCGCCCTAAATATGTGGGATGATACCAAACATCGCGGAATACATATTGATGTGGACAAACTAAGGCAACTCCTGGGAGTGCCGATCATTCCTACTGTAGCTACAACCGGCCAGGGGATAAAAGAGCTGGTAGAAAGTATCTCCCAGGCAACCTCGCCTGATATTCCTCCCCATAGTCGTGAGGAGCGCTGGGCCGCTATTGGCAATATCACAGACCAGGTTCAGCATATTACCCACCGCCATCATACCCGGCTGGAACGTATAGCGGATGCCAGCGCCAAGCCGCTGGGCGGCACAGCTCTGGCTATAGGGGTTCTGGCTGGCTCCTTTCTGGCAGTTCGTGCCATCGGTGAAGGCTTGATTAACTACGTGCTCGACCCCCTGTTTAACAGACTGTGGGCACCGATCATACTGAGACTAAGCGGTTCTCTGGGAGAGGGCAGCCTTCCCCACCACATCCTGATAGGCAAGGTAACCAGCGGGGAGGTAAATTTTATTGAATCATTTGGGCTACTGACCACCGGACTCTATATCCCTTTCGCCGTAGTCCTACCTTACATCATCCCCTTCTACCTAGTACTGGGGCTGTTGGAGGACACAGGCTACCTGCCACGGCTGGCAGTCCTGATGGACACCATTATGCACCGCCTGGGCTTGCACGGCTATGCCATCATCCCTACCATGCTGGGGCTTGGCTGCAATGTGCCCGCTATTCTAGCTACCCGCATTCTGGAAAGCAAAAGGGAGCGGTTTATCGCAGCGACACTGATATCCATTGCCATACCCTGCGCCGCCTCGCAGGCGATGATTTTCGGATTAGTCGGGGCACGCGGGGGGCAGTATGTGGCTATTGTCTACGGAACACTATTCGCCGTCTGGCTCACCCTAGGCGTTATACTTAACCGCGTTGTCAAGGGATTCAGTCCAGAGCTGCTCATAGAAATACCGCCATACCGCCTGCCATCACGGCGAGCAGTCTTAAGAAAACTGTGGATGAGAATCCGTGGCTTCTTAAGGGAGGCTATTCCTATAATTCTGGGCGCTGTGGCGGTAATAAATATCCTTTACGCCTTTGGTATATTCAATGCTGTTGTCAATTTTGCCGCGCCAGTAGTGACCAGCATTCTGGGACTACCCAAGGAAGCAGTAACGGCTATAGCTATTGGTTTCCTGCGTAAGGATGTAGCCCTGGGTATGCTGGCCCCGCTAGCACTAACCACCAAGCAACTAATCATTGGCAGCGTGGTTTTATCTACGTTTTTCCCCTGTATTGCTACTTTTGTTGTTCTGCTCAGGGAGCTTAAGGTTACAAATATGCTCAAGTCGGTAGGAATAATGATTACAGCTGCTTTGATAGTAGGCGGGATATTGAACCTGGTCTTATAACACTCTTCCAGCGCTGCTTATATTGCCCAGCTCAGCTAATCAAAGACACCGAGCATCCTGAGCCCTATATAGAACATTACCCCAATAAATACATACCTTAGCTGTTTGGCTGGAAGCCGATGGGCAGCTACCGCCCCCACCTGTGCCATACCAACACTGGTAGCTGCTAACAGAGACCCTGAGAGGAGATTAACATAGCCTATAGAATAAGGGGGCAGATGAGGAACATCGAGGCCATTCACGATATAGCCGATAACGCCACCGATGCTGGTAAATATTATCACAGCCAACGATGTCGCCACGGCACGATGCATGTTGAAGTTGAGCGCCAGCACCATTATTGGAACCATCAAGACACCGCCACCAATGCCGAGGATGCCGGTAGCCATGCCTATCGGAATCGCCCAGGCTGCCCACAGCCAAGGGTTATCCTTAGGCTCCCCCTCAACTTTTAATGGTGTGCTGATGAGCATTCTGATAGCAGCAGCTAAGACTACGGCGCCAAAAGCTATCTTTAGCCCTGCCCCAGGCAGGCGAGCAGCCAAGGTAGCCCCACCAAAACTGACACCCAGACCACAGCCGCCCATGATAAAAGCTGCCTTCCACCACACCACCCCCTCCTTGTGATGTCTCCAGGCACCGCTGGCAGCTGTGGGTAACACCACCAGCAAACTGGTGCCGAAAGCCAGCTTTACCGCCATATCTGTGGGGATACCCATAGCGGTAAATACCTCATACTGAACCGGTGTCGTGATGAAGGCACCACCCACACCGAGAAAACCGCTGGCGAAGCCAGCACCTATACCGGTAGCCAACAAAGTGGCAATGTGAGTTATTGTCATAGCGCAAATTGCCAATAAGACCCTTAATTGCTATAATACTTTGAGTAAACGGGGCTGTAGCTCAGCTGGGAGAGCGCCTCCTTTGCACGGAGGAGGTCAGGGGTTCGAGTCCCCTCAGCTCCACCAAGTGTACCCCCTTCAGTGGTCAACCGCAAGCCCAACCTCTGGACAAAATTACAAAAGTCGCTATGATCTCCTAACAAAAATTAAGTATTGACAGAGGCATATTCTGTGATTATACTGAATTTGGAGGAGTTTGACATATATGCACACTGTCTGATATGCTCTTACACCCACTGTATCTACCATTTGGGAGATTAATGATACCTATGTGGAACCTGGATAAGACGTAAACCTAAACCACCTATAGTAAATTCTTTATAGGTGGTTTAATATATTATAACCCTGTATAAGGAGGTGAGAAATGTAATGATGTATTCTAACCTCAGATGGACCGGAACCTATTTAGGAAGGAGGAGTTAAAATGAGTAAAGGATTGCTAAAAATAGTTGTCCCTATCGCGCTGATAGTAGTGCTGGCAATAGGTTTGCCCCTGATGAGTGGATGCATAGGCAAACCAGCAGCAGAGGCAGAAGTGTGGAAAGCCGGATATATCGGAGCCCTTGCTACCGATGTTGGTCGGAGTGCCGAGAGGGGAACCGAAATCGCTGTTGACGAAATAAACGCAGCAGGCGGGCTCTTAGGACGCCAGATAGTGCTGGTAAAGGCTGATGCCACAGAAGATCCTACAGAGGGGGTAAAAGCATACGAATACCTTGCGGAGTCACAAAAAGTCGACTTCATGGTCTCCGGGTGTATAGATGATGTCAGCCTGGGCTGGATGCCCCGCTTACTAGAATTCAAGATCCCCATGCTGGATACCTGGACCTCGGCAATCAGGTGTATCGAGATCGCTCATGATGACTATGAAGCCGGCGGCAAAGCCTACTTCATGCCCCACATGAACGACTACGACCAGGGTGCCGAGTATGTCGCCTTTGCCAACGACATCCTCGCCGCCGAGATGGGCTGGGAGACCTGCGTCCTCTACTTTGAGGATACCGCCTATGGTGGTGGGGTGGCTGAATACGTCAGAGATGAGATAGCCCCCGGCGCTGGCATAGAGGTGATCGGAGAGGTTGTATACGATATAGGTACCTTTGATTTCGCCCCTGTGTATGCCAAGATAATAGAGTATGACCCTGATTTTATCTTCCACATCAGCTCGGTTAACTGCATTCCTCCCAGCGCTGCCTATATAGAGCTGCAGGTACCGATACCTATCCTGGGAGTAAACGTAGCAGCTTGCAGTGCCGAGTTCTGGGATGACATGGGAGGTTTGGCAGGGGGTTTCTGTGCCACCATGCCACCACCAACCATAGGTATGGACTGGGATCCGGTCAGCCAGGGCTTCATCGACAAGTATAGGGCAAGGTACACCCAGCGCCCGATCTTCTCCCACTTTAACGGGTTCAACGCCTACCATGGCGTGTACATGATGGTGGAGGCGGCCGAGCGCGCCGGTGGATTTAAGGGCGAGTACCTTGATAGATGGGTCGAAGAGATGGAGAAGACAGACCTCATCCTTTGGCGATACGGTGGATATGAAAGGGATGATGCAGCGGCGCAAGCTGCCGGAGAGGATGCGGATATAAAGTGGCAGTACTACAAGTTCTACGGACCGGAGCATCCCTACACCCACTCCTCCGTGTTAGACCAGACCGGTGAGAATGGACGCCCCGGCGGTTGTGTCATGCAGTGGAAGCTGGAGAAGCAGGATCCGATAGAGGCGACGGTCGGCATCATCCATCCACCGAGATGGCGCAACACGGACTATATCTTCGTGCCCTGGATCCCAGAGGAGAAGAGGGGCCGCTAAGTAACGCCCTGATTCTCAGCAGTCGGCAAAAGCTTGAGACAACCTCTCCCTTAGAGGGGAGGTTTTAAAGGGGGGTGGAAGTTTCCACCCCCCTTTAAGAGAGAGAATTTTTGTAAGTAAGGACGAATTAGCAGCATGGAGCAAATACTCATTCAAGGCGCTCTCCTCAGTGGACTATATGCCCTAATAGCACTGGGCTTCACCATGATATTCGGTGTGGGGAGAGTGCTTAACCTGGCTCATGCCGGATATGTTATGGTTGCCGGTTATATGTACTTCTGGGCATCGTACATGGTGGGACTACCGATGGGTGTAAGTTTCGCAATCGCCATCGCCACCGGCGCTGGACTCGCCGTCGGCACCTATATGGCTTGGGTGAGACGGTTCCTGTACGATCCCACTATCGTTTTTGTCTCCACCATCATCTTAGCTTTAACATTGGAGCATATCATGACCCTTGCCTTCTTCAGGGAAAACATAAACGTCCCGCCCATCGTGGTAGGAACTACCGAGGTTCTTGGTTATACTGTTTCCAACAATCTTGTTGCCGCCCTGATTGCAAGCTGGACATGCATAGGAGCTGTGTTACTCTTTATGAGAACGACTCACATAGGGAGGGCTATGCGTGCTCTGGCTATGGACAGGAAGGGGGCTATAATCTCGGGGATAAACCCTGATAGGGTGAATCTAATCACCTGGGCTATATCAGGGGCACTAGCTGGAGTTGCCGGCATATTCTATAGTAGCTATACTTTTCTAACACCCACTGCGTGGGTGTTTCCACTGATAATGTCCTTTGCCATAGTGGTAATAGGAGGGCTGGGCAGTATTGAGGGCACTATCATCGGAGCTCACATAGTCGGCTTTATGGAGACTGCCACTGTCCTGGCGATTCACGAGAAGTTAAGGAGTGTGCCCGGTTTGGTGATTATGATTATTGTGCTAATCGTCCGGCCAAAGGGTTTGTTTGGCAGGTAAATAATGATAGAAAAATACTCTAAAGTGGGTATAACTTCGATTAAATCGTTACGCTGGTGGCTAATTGCTATAGCGGTGATGTGTGTCCTACCGCTCTTCGTCCCCCTTAGCGTTACTAGGCTTCTTGTCATGGCTAGCTACCTGGCGATTTTTGCCATGAGCTGGGATATGATGTCAGGGCATACCGGCTACATCAGCTTCGGGCATCCCGCCTTAATTGGCTTAGCCGGCTATGTTACCGCGTTTTTATCTCACCAGGAAGGCTTCCAGCCGCCACATATCATACTGCCACTTTATGTAACTTTACCTCTAGGTGTAGCAGCGGCAGTGGGAGGGGGAATGCTCTTCTTCCTCCCCAGCATGAGGGTAAGAGGCCCTTACTTTGCCCTGGTCAGCCTCGCCTTCATGGAGATATTGCATCGCTTGGTAATAGCCATACGCCCGGAGTTCACCGGTGGGGATAGAGGGCTGCCTAACCAACCAGCGGTGGTTATAGGAGCAATTCCCAACTATTATCTTGCCCTTGGCCTCATGTTTGCCACCGCCATCGGCTTGTGGTATGTGTCAAGGTCTAATGTGGGGAATGTTCTAAAGGCGATACGCATGGATGAGGATGTAGTAGAAGCCAGTGGCATCAGCACCTACAGGTTTAAGAGGTTCGCCTTCCTTCTGAGCGCACTGACGGCAGGACTCGGAGGAGTTTTCTACACCCACTATTTGCAATCTATATCGCCGCGACGGGCTTTCAGTACTATCTTCCTCCTTGATATAATAATCTCAGCAGTGATTGGCGGCATGGGCACCATTGTCGGGCCGATGTTTGGCGGCTACTTCCTGACCTTTATCCTGGAGTACCTGCGCCCCTATCTCTTCGGGCAGTGGAGGCTGCTTGCTTATGCCCTGGTGGCAATATTTATGGTTATTTATAGACCAAGGGGGTTTTACGGTATAGCCCAGGATGTAAGAAATTGGTTCCGGGCAAGAACGAGGGAGGGTGCGTAATATGGCTAAGTTACTTGAGGTACAGGGGATTACCAAGAGGTTCGGTGGGCTTGTTGCCATTAACGACCTGAGTTTTCATATAGATGAGGGAGAGGTTCTTGGTCTTATGGGACCGAACGGCTCGGGCAAGACCACAATTTTTAACATAATTATGGGAGACTTCCCCCCTGATTCAGGGAAAGTCCTCCTTAAGGGGGAAGACATTACCCATTACCCCACCTTTGAAAGGGTAAAGATGGGTATTGCCCGCACATATCAGGTACCAAGACCGTTCAGGGAACTACCAATCATTGAAGACATTCGGGTAAGTACCATACCTGATTCTATAATGGGGAGTTTCAGGGGAGGAACACACCTTGAAGAAGTAGAGAGAATCGCAGAGGATGTCGGGCTTAAGGGGCGCTTCTCAATGTATCCTCACGAATTAACTATGGGAGACCTTCGCCGGGTGGAGCTAGCCAAGGCACTAGCCACTAAACCCAAAATCGTTTTGCTCGATGAGATATTCGCTGGGTTGACGGTGGCAGAAATTGAGGAAATAGATAAACTACTTAGAAGGAAAATGGAGGAAGGCTTAGACTTCATAGTCGTTAGCCATGATTTAAAGGCTTTAGCTCCTTTAGTGGATAGAGTGGTGGTTATTCATTTTGGTCAGTTTATTGCTGAGGGACCTTTTGACAAAATCGTTGACAACGAAAAGGTTAAAGCGGCATATTTCGGATAATAGGATAATAGGAGGGGAGGTGTAGCCATGGCTTTTCTGGAAGTTGAAAATCTTGAAGTTTTTTATGGAAAGGCTCAGGCCTTAAAGGGTGTCTCATTTAATGTGGAAAAGGGAGAATGTATAGGCGTAATTGGCCCCAATGGCGCGGGGAAGTCATCACTGCTAGATTCCATCATCGGGCTGACGGATTGGCGAGGTCAAATTATCTTTGACGGCGTAGACCTGCATGGATTACCCCCAAGAAAGATAATCAAATTGGGAATTGGCTATGCCCCGGAGAGGGGGAACCTCTTCTCTGTGATGAATGTGAAGGACAATCTGCTGGTTGGGGCTTACCTGGCGCGGGAAAAACTAGACGAGAGCCTTGAAGCGGTATATGAAATGGTTCCACTTCTTGAAGAACGCCAGAAGCAGCAAGCTGACACACTAAGTGGGGGAGAACGGCAAATGCTCTCCTTGGGGAGAGCCTGGATGTCCGACCCCAGACTGCTATTGCTGGATGAGCCAACCCTAGGTCTTGCCCCCATTGTAATTTCTAAACTAGCGGTTACCATAGAGGATTTGAAGAAAAGAGGGGCTACCATTATCATCGCTGAGCAGAATGTGAGTTTCACTGCGGCGCATGCAGAGAGGCTCCACCTCCTGGAGAGAGGAAAATTAAGCAAGGGACGCACCGCCGAAGAGATGAAGGGGGACGAATACGTCAGGAAAACATACTTCGGCGTTTAATGACAACCCTCTCCAGCATTGGCAAATAAACAAAGAGATGTGAAACTAGCTGTTCCACATCTCTTAATCATTTCTAACCCCTTTTGTGCTATTCTTTATTGCGATATATAACCGCCATCGACGACAAACTCTCCCCCGGTAACCCAGTCGGATTCGTCAGAGGCAAGATACAGGCTGACATAAGCGATATCAATCGGTTTGCCGATACGGCCGCGGGGGTGCATCTTGCCTACCTTTTCAAAATACTGCTCAGGTTTAAGGCCATAATCCTCGGCCTCTTGCTCTGTCATCTGGGTATGAATATAACCGGGGTGCACAGAATTGACCCGAATATTATATCCAGCTTCGGAACAGGATAACGCTACCGATTTAGTAAAAGACCTTACCGCCCCTTTAGAGGCACAATAGGCAGGTAACCCGGCTTCACCTACCATAGCGTCAATAGACGATATATTTACTATGGAGCACGGCTCTCCATTTTTCTTCATAGCCTCAATGCCATATTTGCAACCCAAAAAGACGCCGGTGGCGTTTATATTCATTAACCAATTCCATTCATCAAGTGAGGTCTCTTCGATACTTTTCGCCAAGGAAACGCCGGCATTATTCACCAGAATGTTCAGCTTGCCATACTTTTTGTTGACCTCGTCGAGCACCTTCTTCCAGTCATCCTCAATGGTGGTATCGAGTCTAAGAAAGATAGCCTCTCCACCTTGTTTTTTGATACTTTCCGCCAATGCTGTTCCCACATCTACCTTCTTCCTGGTAGTGACTACAACCTTAGCCCCCTCCTTAGCAAACAACTCTGAATGCCCCCTCCCGATACCACAAGCACCTCCGGTTATCAAGGCAACCTTCCCGTCTAATCTCCCCATCTTTTATAATACCTCCTTACTTTTATTACCTTTCAATATATATGGCCTCAACCAATGGTAAATAGACCAGATTCAGGCAAAGTGCTTCCGCCATCAATAAGAATAGGTGTCCCTGTTATATATCTTGCCTCGTCTGAGGCTAAAAATGCTACCAGCTCCCCCAACTCTTCTATGGTTCCAAGCCTACCCATAGGTATCCCCCTCGCCAAAGCTTTAAGAACACTTTGAGGGTCATTAGGGTTGGTTTCCACAGCCAAATCCCTTACCATGTCAGTATCAATCATACCGGGACATATGGCATTTACCGTTATGCCATATTTGGCGACTTCAATAGCCAGTGCTCTGGTAAAACCCCAAATCGCTGCTTTAGTTGCCGCATAGGCAGTTTCACCAATATCAGCAACCAGTGGTCCGGTAACAGAGGATAGATTTATTATCCTCCCATATTTGTGTTTCAGCATACTTGGCAATACCGCCTTGGTAACCACGAATGTCCCC
>DAOWAU010000043.1 GCA_030634425.1 Dehalococcoidia bacterium | reverse complement strand
TGTTGATTACGGAGGATCTCTTCGGGTGGGCCTTCCGCGATCTTCTTCCCGAAGTCCAGCACGCTTATTTTCTCGCATACTCCCATAACGGTCTTCATATCGTGCTCTACTATCACAATGGTCATCCCTTGGTCACGTATCTGTCTGATTTTTTCTACCATATCTTGTTTTTCCGACGGGTTCATGCCGGTAACCGGCTCGTCTAGCAGTAACAGTTTTGGCTCAGCAGCCAGGCCAATAGCAACCCCTAGCAACCTTTGGTGGCCATGAGGGAGGTTAATAGCCAGTTCATCTTTTAAATCTGCTAGCCCCATAAACTCCAGGATTTCCAGAGACCTTTCCTCAGCCTGCCTTTGTGTCTGCCGAGCAGCGGGAGTATGAGCTACTGCTCCGAAAAGCGTTACCTTCGCATGCAAGTGACACGCTACCCCTACATTTTGTAGAAGGGTAAATTCGTTAAAGAGAGCCGTCTGTTGAAAAGTTCGAACCAGACCACGGCTAGCTATTTCATGTGGGCTAAGACCGGTTATATCTTTACCATTATACTTGATTCTTCCCTCTGTTACCGGGTAATTCCCAGTGATAAGGTTAAAAAGGGTTGTCTTTCCGGCGCCATTGGGGCCAATAATTGCCCTTATCTCGCCTTCCTCAATATCAAGGTCTACGTTGTCTACAGCAACCAAGCCACCGAAACGCTTAGTTACCTCCCTCAGTTCAAGCAAAGCCATATACTATTTCCTCCCTACCAAGAAGATAATGCGATGTTATCCACAGTAAGGCTTCCCGCCGTCTCAAGCCAAGCATAAGACACAGTTTTCATCTCCCCCTTATGCGCCTACGTAGCCTCTTAACCCACGGTGAAACCCTCGCCGGCAAGCCTTCAAGACCAAGAGGCATAAAGAGCAGCACTCCTATCAAGACACTACCATAAACAAGCGGCCTCCATGCGCCAAGGGGTCGTAGTGCTTCGGCAAGAATTACAAAGAAAACGGTCCCAATTATTGGTCCAGTGAAAGTCTTGATGCCACCTACAGCTAGCCAGGCGAGAAGAATTATCAGAGGCCCAAGAGCGAACACAGCTGGGTCTATAGTCCCGTGGTAATGACCCAAAAGAACGCCGCAGATGCCGGCAAAAAAGGAGCCAATTACAACGGCTAGTCTTTTATATGCGACAATGTCTATGCCAGCACTCTCCGCTAAAAAGTCCTGCGAATAGATAGACTTAAAGGTATCACCTAACAGCCCCCTATCTATCCGATACATAATGAACAGGCTTACCAGCATTACCCCCATCACTAGAAAGTAATAGGGGAAGGCTTGAGAAAAATCTATTGTCGGCAGCGCCGGGATCGACCAGGATGAAGGGCGGGGGATGTCTGTGATTCCACCGGGGCCTCCGAAAGGATGGTCAAGCTTATTCCAGCTTAATCTTATCGCCTCTCCCATAGCATAGGAGCCGATAAGATAGGCGAACTCCCTCATCCTCGCCAAGGGATAACTCAATACCAGACCAACTAGCGCTGTAACCAGCCCTGCCACCGGCAGGCTAGCCCAAAAGGGCCAACCGAAATCCTTCATCATTATAGCGCTGAAGTAAGCCCCACAACCCATCACAACGTAATGGGCGAGATTCCACCCCCCGGTAGTAAGTACTAGGCGAAAGCTTAGTGCCAGAATGATGAAAATAAGGAGCTCCGTGGCAACACCAATGTAGTATTCCCTGAGGAAGAATGGCACCGCACACAAAACGGCTATCGAAACCACCATGCCCGCATTGGGCGTTGATAAATTATGCTTTCTCACGGCCTAATAGTCCTTGAGGTCTAAATGCTAACACCGCGGCCATAATCAGGGCAGAGACTATAGTGGCAACAGTTGAATCGGACAGGGTGGTAATGACGGCATATAAGAAGCCGAGGATGATGGAAGCCAAAAGGGCACCCTCTATGCTCCCCACTCCCCCAAAAACTACTATTATGAAAACCATCAAAATGATTCTGGTTCCCATGTAGGGGGTGACTGAGTATACGGGCGACAGCAGTGCCCCTGCTGCCCCGGCAAAAGCACTGGCAATGCCCATAGCTAGAAGCGCCATCCGATCAGGATTTATTCCCTGAAGGGAGGCGGCTTCGGCGTCTTGACACGTCGCCCGTAGCGCTTGGCCCAGCTTAACCCGGTGCAGGAAGAGCCAGAGCCCTCCTATCATAGCAATGCCAGCCGGGATTATCACAAACCTCTGCCAGCCAACGCTGGCGCCAAAGATTTCCAGTGACCCTGGAATGGGAGGGAGGACAGGTTTAGTCCTACCCAGCCCCCACACCTGTCCCACGAAAACCTGCAGGATATATATCAGCCCTGTGGCGGCCATGAAAGTGGCGGGTATATTTCCCCGCAGGCGCTTAAAAATAGTTATCTCGGTGATTAGTCCCATACCGCCCACCACCCCCATAGCTCCCAGCAGTGCGACGGGGAAGGGCCAACCACCCATAGTGTAGAGGAACCAAACCGCGTAGGCACCGACCATGAAAAACTCGCCCCAGGCAAAGTTTGCCAGGCGTGCGACACCAAAAATCAGTGCCAGCCCTACCGCTAGCACAGCGTATGAGAACGAGGTTATCCAACCATTGACTACGGTCTGCCATACAAGCCCAAGGTCCATAGCTCTCCCTAGCTTAACACAGTCTGGCTCCCCTTTCTGTTAGCTTTCTGTTATTATGGTATTATGCCGACTTGTTTTGGGGTCTCAGCTACCAACATAGCTGCCCGGATATTACTCTGCCTCCACCTCCTGCCACCACATTAGTTCACGCGATTCTAACTCTTCGAGGAGAATGTCCCCATGCTCACTATACCAGTCCGAGAACCTAAACGTGTCTAGAACCTTGCGGTCCCCGCCGATGGCGTCTGGGTCCGGTGTTAAGAGCGGGGTAGTTATAAAGAACTGGGGCTCGATCATGTTAGCTATGCCATATAGTTCTAAGCCAATCTCATCAGTCCAAACATGTGGCCCCGTCATGACAGGGATTTCGTCCATAGCCTTAAGCGCGGCCATTACTTCGTCGGCGTCAAAAGTGCCGGCGGCTTCTACCCCCGCCATCCATATTTCAACAGCATTCTGGTACAGCCAATCGACCGAAATCATGGCGCGGAACTCGTCTTGAGGGGCTCCCGGACCATATATAGCCGCCCACTTGCGATAAAAATCGTGCTGCGGCGACGGGTCTCCCCATACGGCGTCGCTCATCTCGGCGAAGCTTTCATGGTAGCGCCCTGCTAGCCAGTCAAGAGGCACCCTGGCTACGGTAGCCGCAAGGTCGGAGTCGAGATGCGCGAATATACCCTCGAAGCCCTGGAGGTAAGCCTGTTCCGCTAACAGAATAACAAACTCCGGATAGGTTACGGCCGTGTCAATGGCGTCGGGCTCTGTTGCCAGTATGGCACTCATTACCGGAGCGAAATCGGTGGTATCCAGCGAGAACCGACCTACATACGATAAGTCAACACCCGCTGACCTCCAGCCGGCAACATTATAGGCTTCTCCTTGCTTACCAAATATATCATCGTGATTAATGATAGCCACCCTCTCTATCTCAGGGTAATTTTGAGCGAGCCAGTAGCCCCTCATGGTATCAGTCCGCATGCAATGGTCAACTCCAACTAAGACGTAAGGGCGGTCTGGCCGTGAGGGCATACACAGGGGAAACAAAAAGACCTTGTACTCGGTGGTGACCGGGGCCATGGCGCTAACCGGGGGGTCACAAAGACTCGCTATCATCTTTGCATCATCTTCTAAGATTACCTTCTTGGCACCCATCGCTGCCTTGGTGGCGATGTTCTCATCGTCGTAGGTAACTAGGTTTACCAGGTATCTTTCATCGCCGACTCGGAGCCCCCCAGCTGCATTGACGTCATCAAGCAATATGCCCACTCCGGTAATCCCAGGAAGCCCCCACATAGCTGCTGGGCCACTCAGGGCAGTGACCATGGCGATGTTCACCGTCTTCGCCGCTGCTGGCGGCGCCGCTGCTGGCGGTGCTTCCGGCGGTGCAGCTGCTGGCGCACCGAAACAACCACTCAACATAGGCGTAACGACTCCCAATGCCGTCACCAAAGCAATTACAAGAAACAGCTTTTGCGCCTTTTTATTCTTCATCTTCACTTAAAACCTCCTTCTTACTTATCGAAATTGAAGTTCTCTTTAAATGAAATTTCCTCCCATTAGCACCTCCTTTGATATTATTTATTCAATTGTATGTGGTAATTACCTAATATGGAGTCCATGCGCCCAATTCTTTTCCCCATATTATCTCACTTGTAACAACAGATATCAATGGCTTCATTCAAGGCTTAAGCTTCCTGCCAGTAGGGATAATGAATGCGTAGTGCCCTCATTTATGCCTGATTTCACGCTCTATCTGGTAATCAGAGTGCCGGTTTTGCCCTCAAGCGCTCTTACCGCAACCTCAGGAAGGGTTATAATCACCTCCCGTTCACGCGACGGGCCTTTATGTGTCTCCTCCAGGAACATTATGGCTGCCCTGATCTTGGGTTCCATACTTCCTTTGCCGAAGTGTCCCTCTTTCAGAAGCTCCTTGGCTTCAGCTAAGCTCAGCTCCTCCAGTGCCTTCTGCTGAGGCGTAGCAAAGTCTCGATATACATATTCCACAGCAGTAAGAATAAACAGGACATCGGCATCTATCTCTATAGCCAGGCGGGCTGAGGCGTAGTCTTTATCAATTACCGCTTCAACACCACGCAGGTCATGGTTATCCTCCCTTACTACCGGGATGCCACCCCCACCTACGGCGATTACAATCTCGCCAGCATCCAGCATACTCTTGATAATCCTTGACTGCTGGATATTCACCGGCATTGGTGAGGGCACTATGCGCCTATAACCACGGGCGCTATCTTCGATAATATCCCATCCCTTCTCCCGCTGTAGGCGCTCTGCCTGGCCGGCGCTATAGAAGGGACCAATGGGTTTGGAGGGGTTCTGGAAGGCAGGGTCATTCTCATCCACTATCACCTCAGTTACCACGGTGGTAATAGCGTGCGGTGCTCCCGCTTGCCTTAGGCAGTTAGCCAGTGTGTTCTGAATCATATAGCCCATGAAGCCTTCTGTAGCTGCTCCGCAGATGTCCAGGGGCAAAGGGGGCACCACGTCTTTAGCCGTCTCGCTGGTGAGGAGCAGGTTGCCCACCTGTGGTCCGTTGCCGTGGGTAATGACAATGTGGTTGCCACCGCTGAGCAAATCCAGCAGCTGTTCAACCGTGTGCTGCAAATTCTCATACTGTTCTTCGGCACTCCCCTTCTGTTTTGCCCTGAGTATGGCGTTGCCACCAAGAGCGATAATGAAAGTCTTAGCTATGTTCTTATCCATAACCTTTCCTTTCTGCAGAATACTAATGACTCTTTTCCCGTTAAGTGTACCTCTTTAGTAAGAAACAGAGCCAGTCTGGGGAAGCCCCCAACACCTAATTAGTTTTCCCCTTTTACTGCATCCGAAGATTATGCTTCTTTCCGAACTCCGATAATATCTCACCTAGGTTCGGCGTTCCGATTTCCTGAAGCTCATAATAGACCCTCGTATTCGGTTTCTTGATGTCAATGAGCCTGCTCAAGTCGATGGGGGTGGCAACAACCACCGCATCACAATCAACCTTGTTGATGGTCGCCTCCAAGTCCTTTAGTTGCTGTTTGCTGTAGCCCATTGCCGGCAGGAGTGCTCCAATATGCGGATAGTGTTTGAAGGTTTCGGTGATGCTTCCGACAGTGTAGGGTATGGGATCTACCTGCTCCGTTGCACCGTATCGTTGAGAGGCAATTGTACCTGCACCGTATCTCATCTCCCCGTGCGTTAGCGTCGGTCCATCCTCAATGACGAGCACTCTCTTTCCTTTGATAACCTTCGGATTATCAACCTGAATCGGAGAGGCGGCATCAACAACGGTTGCATCCGGATTTATCTTGGCAATACTTTCTCGTACTTTCAGGATATCCGCTGGGGCAGCACTGTCGATCTTATTGATAACCACCACATCGGC
>DAOWAU010000068.1 GCA_030634425.1 Dehalococcoidia bacterium | reverse complement strand
TTTCGCCATGCCTGGCCTTCCTCTTTGGAACAGAAAGGCTGTCTGTGTTGGGGCGAACTGGCACCTTCTCACCCATGGTGTCTGCTCTTGAGTGAGAGTTAGATTCCTCTAGGAAACTAAGAACATCCTTGAGTCGATATCTCATATCACCGCGACCACCCACACGGTAGAACTTCAGCGCTCCTTTGCGACTCCAGCGGCCTATGGTGCACACGCTGACTTGCAAGAAGTCAGCTACCTGCCGGGCAGTCATTAGGCTTTCGACCTGGGTCTGTTTTACGCGTTCTTCCATATTCATGCCCCCTTGCGTTTTAGGCTTTAGAAGCTTATCCCATGTCTCCATCCATAGAGGGGGCTTCATGACATTATTCCCTGGAACTCCTTTATGAAAGCGCTCCTTGGAATCTATGAGAAGACTAGCACACGCATCATTGGGTGCACAATGACCAATTTGGATATTTTTGATAGGAAAATAGTAACGTTGAGTACTAAAGCGAAAGTTTGCGCAGCATCTGTGGGCAACTGTTAAACCTTGATAGCAAGACAAGACCGCTGTGGTGCGGGGGACTCTTTCTTGTGTTACTTTATGTCAAGTTTACCGCCCTACCCGGAGACCACTGCCCAAAATGTAATAACTTCTTAACTTTTTTTGCCTTCATTTTTTGACTTCTTCATCCCTAGCTTGCTACTATAGTTGGTGTACGACTTCTCGAATGACGGCTTTTCGTTGCCCTATCTATGCCCTTCTGCTATCATATTCGAAAGCGAGTAAGCAAGGAGGCGAAATGAGCACCAAAGAGGTCAAAATCTACTCCACACCAACCTGACCGTTCTGTAAGATGGCCAAGAGTTTCTTGGACGCCAACAACATTCCCTATCAAGACCTCGATGTGGCCGAGGACAAAGCAGCCCGAGAGGAGATGATCAGCAAGTCGGGGGCCATGACAGTGCCGGTGATCGAAATCGACGGCGAGATCCTAGTCGGCTTCGATGAGGCACAGTTGAAAGAGAAGCTCGGTCTCTAAACCAGCTCAACCTCAGGGAATAAACTATGCATGAGCTAATCATCGTCGGTGCCGGTCCAGCGGGTATGACAGCAGCAGTCTACGTCTCCAGAAAGAAGATAAATACCCTTCTCCTGAGCAAAGACCTGGGAGGTCAACCCCTGTGGACAGCGGGCATCGAGAACTACATGGGCTACCAGTTCATCGAAGGCCCTGAGCTGATGCAAAAATTCGAGGAGCAGGTGAAGCAATTCCCCGTAGAACAAAAAATCGGTCAGGGAGTAGTAGCCTTGTCCCAGATAGACGGGGGATTTGATATCAGAACGGATAAGGATGAGAGCTATCAAGCGAAGGCAGTGATAATAGCTAGTGGAAAGCGTTCCCGCCAGCTCAATGTACCCGGAGAGGATAAGTTGAAAGGGAGGGGCGTAACCTATTGCGCCACCTGCGATGGCCCTCTCTTCGCCGGGGATAAGGTAGCAGTGATAGGCGGTGGCAACTCTGCGCTGGAAGCTGCCGACGACATGGTCAAGATCGCCGAGCATGTCTATTTGGTGTCCATAACCCCGCTTACCGGCGATCAGATACTCATTGACAAGCTTAAAGATGCCTCCAACCTAATAACTATTTTCCTGGAACACGAGGTAGTGGCGATAGAGGGCTCGAGCCGTGTGGAAGCAATTAGAATCAGGGACTCCAAAAGCGGTGAGGAAAGGAAGATCGATGTTGGAGCTGTCTTTGTCGAGATCGGCCTTATCCCCAACTCGGAGTTTGCCAAAGGCATGACCAAGCTCAATGAACTCGATGAGATTGAGGTAAATTGTGCTTGTGAGACAGGGGTACCGGGACTATTTGCTGCTGGAGATGTAACCAGCGTCCCAGAGAAACAGATAGTGGTGGCTGCTGGTGAAGGGGCCAAGGCAGCTCTAGGCGCTCACCGCTATCTGCAGAGACTTTAAGGAGGTTGCTAAAATGGGTGTCTTTTTCTCCGGCAGGGAGCTTATCAATATTGCCGTCGGTATTGAGCGAAATGGAGCCGTATTCTACGATTCCCTGGCTGACTCGACCAGAGATGTAGCGGTTCAGGGGACCTATAAGTACCTGGCAGATAAGGAAAAGGAGCATATTGGAATCTTTCAGAATATGCTGGGCTCAGTGGGCGATTATCAGCCACCAGAGACACTTACCGAAGAGTATGACTCTTATCTGAAAGCGCTGACCGACTCCCTTGTTTTCACCGATGACCAAGTCGCTCGTGAGATAGCGCGGAAAGTAAACAGCGACATCGAGGCCATTCAAATCGCCCTCGGCGCAGAGAAGGACTCCATCCTGTTCTACTCTGAGATACGAGATCTCGTTCGTATGCCAGACCGTGACGTAGTAAATAAGATAATCGAAGAAGAGAAGTCTCACGTGAGGCAGCTTTCAGACCTCAAGAAAGACCTAAGCAAGCGGGGATAACCGAAGTACAGTCAGGAGTCACGAGATGGACAGAGTTATGCACTCGCTAAGGAAGATGCATAACATGGAGAGATTAGCCACCCCAGTAGGAAACCACAACAAGAGAAGCAAAATATGTCGCGAATAGGGAGGTAAGAATGGCCTACAACGCAAAGGACTACAGCAGCTTAATCGGGATGGAGGGTTTTAGCGACACCTTGCTTGGCAACCATTTCACCCTCTATCAGGGCTATGTAACCAACACCAATAAGTTGTTAGATACACTCGCTACCATGCTCAAGGATGACAAGGCAGGGACTCCAGAATATGCTGAGTTAAAGCGGCGGATGGGTTTCGAGTTCAATGGCATGCGACTCCATGAGTACTACTTCGAGAATCTCGGGGGCAAGGGGGCGCTAGACAAATCAGGCAAGCTGGGCAAAAAGCTAGCCGAGGAGTTCGGTAGCTACGAAGATTGGGAGAAGGATTTCAGAGCCACCGCCGCGATGAGGGGTATTGGTTGGACCATTCTATACCAGGACAACCTGACCGGCAGGCTGATAAACCAGTGGATCAACGAACATGAGACCGGTCACCCCGCAGGCTGTACCCCCATCTTAGTGCTGGATGTTTTCGAGCATGCCTTCATGATCGACTACGGGCTCAAGCGAGCCGACTACATTGCAGCCTTCTTCAACAATATTAACTGGAGTGCAGCGGAAGCTCGCCTCAGGTGAAGGCATCCGTCGCCAAGATGAACTTGTTGTCATAGGTACCCAAGAGCAGCTGCGAACCATAGAAGGTTCAACTTAGGTGGTCGCTATTGTTGAACAAGAAAGGTGAGAGATGGACCTCAAGGCTTTACGTCCAATAAGCTATGGCCTGTATATAATAGGCTCCAGAAAAGGAGACAGGATCAACGGTCAGATTGCAAACACGGTAGTTCAAGTATGCTCCGAACCACCAACTATTTCTGTGGCCATCAACAAAGGCAACCTCACCCACGAATTCATCGAGGATAGCAAGGTCTTTACGGTTTCAGTCCTGTGCCAGGACGCCCCCCTGAGCTTAATAGGCAACTTCGGCTTCAAGTCGGGAAGAGACTCGGATAAGTTCGTTGGGGTCAACTACAAACTGGGTGAAACCCAAGCGCCCATAGTCCTGGAACACGCTGTAGCCTATATGGAAGCTAAGGTTATTAATAAGGTAGATGTGGGGACACATACTATTTTCATAGGCGATCTTGTGGATGCCGAGGTTCTTACAGAAGATGAGCCAATGACCTACGCCCACTATCATCAGGTCAAGCGAGGCACCACCCCAAAAACGGCTCCATCGTATATCGAAGAAAAGGATATCAAGAAGGAAGGAGAAAGCAAAATGGCGAAGTACAAGTGTTCCGTTTGTGGCTACGTTTATGATCCCGAGAAAGGCGATCCGGAGAGCAATATCGCGCCGGGCACCTCATTCGAGGATCTTCCAGATGACTGGGTATGCCCGGTATGCGGTGCAGGCAAGGACGAGTTCGAAAAACAATAAGCTTCTATGCTAGAGGGGGATGTAAAATGGCAGGCAATCGACCTAGCCTACGCGCAGTCTTCACCAACCTGCAAGCGCCTATGCCTCTGAGTCACAAGGCCTGGCTTCTAATCCGCAATAACTGGATCAAGATCCGAACGGGAAGTACCTGCTGCGGACACCACGGGGAGCCCGGTTGCTGACAGGTTCAGGATGAGAGACTGGGTCAGTCTCACGAGCATCCTCACGGTCACGTATAGCTTGAGGCCTTGTGGATAGGAGGAAGACAGTATCGACCTGTATGAGGAGCACAGGAAAAACTATCAGCGATCCCAAGATCACTGAATTGCTGGAGCGTATTCCCTCGGATTCCAGAAGAAGTGTATTAGCCATTTTATGACGGCGCCCATAATTCGATGGACAATGTGACATACGTCATATACTGAATGCTAGTACTTCACTTAGACTGTTTTTATACCATTCCACTAATGGTAGAATGCTACCCCAAATTCATGACAGACCAAACAAAAGGAGGAACAAATGGATCTGAAGGGAAGCAAGACCGAGCACAATCTGCAGGCGTCGTTTGCCGGCGAATCGCAGGCGCGCAACAAGTACACCTACTTTGCTGCTGTAGCCAAAGCGGAGGGTTTTGAACAGATCGCGGGGATATTCCTGGAGAC
>DAOWAU010000137.1 GCA_030634425.1 Dehalococcoidia bacterium | reverse complement strand
GGAACAACTGTTTCAATTTAGCCGTTACATCCTCCAGTAACTGCCCGAATTCCTCACCCCGATGGTTTATCATCTGCCTGGACATTGCTCCTAGCACCTCATCGGGGACTGGGGTGGGTCCGGGAATGCGTAACTGCTCCACTATTTATCTCCTTTAGCCCTCTGGTGTATCGGTATTTATCACTCTAGCAAAGCGGCGTTTGCTTTTCTCTTGTTAATGTTAGGGTTGTTAAGTAGATTTAATAAAACGTCGCTTGCCCACTCTTATGATGTCGTCTTTTTGGACGATACGGCTCACATCGGTAACTCTTTCATTATTTATATCTACAGCACCTTGTTCAATGAGGCGCTTGGCCGCACGCTTACTTTTGGCCAAATGGTTTTCCACCAGATAATCCTGAAGTCTGCTACCTGACTTGGTGCCCAGGGCTATCTCCTCTGGTACTTCCCTTGCCTGAAAAACCTTGGCGAAATGCCCCTCGGCTTCGCTGGCTGCTTTCTGGTCATAGAGGTGGGTGACAATCTCCCTGGCCAGCCGCTTCTTGAGCTCCATCGGATTAACCGTAGCATGTTTAAGCTGCTGCCTGAACTCCTTCAGTTCCTCATCAGGAACGTCGGTTACCAGTTCAAAGTAGTCCATGATGAGGCTATCGGGGATGGACATCACCTTGCCGTATATCTCGTTAGGTGGCTCGGCAACGCCGATATAGTTTTCCAGGCTCTTGCTCATCTTCTGACTGCCGTCCGTCCCCACCAGTAGCGGCGTCATAAAGCATTGCTGGGGAGGTTGTCCTGCCGTGGACTGCAGTTCCCTGCCTACCAGGAGGTTAAACTTCTGGTCAATGCCGCCGAACTCAACATCAGACTGAATAGCTACAGAGTCATAGGCCTGGAGCAGGGGATAGAGCAGTTCGGTTATGGCAATAGGTTGCCCCTCACTATATCTCTTGCTGAAGTCCTCGCGAGCCATTAGCTGGGCTATGGTGAACTTGCTGGTAAGCTTGATGATGTCGGCAAGGGTGAATTTGCCAAACCACTCACTCTGCCACCTTACCTCGGCTCTTTTTCTATCCACTACCTTGAAGAACTGCTCCATGTAGGTTTCAGCATTAGCCTCAACCTGTTTCTTAGACAGCATGGGTCTGGTGACGGAGACACCGCTGGGGTCGCCAATCTGGGCTGTCCAATCGCCGACGATAAGAATAACCTGATGTCCCCAATCCTGAAACTGGCGTAGCTTTCTCAGGGTTACCATATGACCGAGGTGGATATCGGGGAAACTGGGGTCGAAGCCCTCTTTCAGTCGCAGTTTCTTGCCCGAGCGGAGTAGCCCTGTCATCTCGTCTTCAACGATAATCTCAGCCACTCCCCGCCTCAGCAGGCGTTCGATATCTCGATTGCTCATAGCTTTTTGACCGGTGTCCATACTTAGCCTCTACTTTGGGAGGTTAATATCGCCCTTCCCTGTTTTATGTCCTCAGCTATTTGTTTCTTTAGCTCCTCAGCAGTGCTGAATTGCTTCTCACCGCGGAGCCGTTCTACGAGGTCGATTTTCAGCTCGCGTCCATATAGGTCGCTATGGTAATCAAGGATATAGACCTCTATAGTGCGCTGGCTGCCCCCGAAGGTGGGTTGCTTGCCAATATTAGTCATTGATTGATAGGCTTGGCCATCAATGTGGGACCAGGTGGCGTAAACCCCTTCAGCAGGAAGAGCCTGCCTCGGGTCTATATTCAGATTGGCGGTGGGGAAACCCAACTCCATGCCTCGGCCCGTCCCCCTGGTTACACGCCCGTTTAGGCTAAAGGGGCGGCCGATTAACTGAAGTACCTTTTTCATATCTCCGTTAGCCAGGGCATTCCTGACGGTGGTGCTGCTTACCACTTCACCGTTTATCATTATGGGAGGTATTGCTGTTACCCTGAAGTGCATATCTTTTCCTAATGCGCCAAGGGTATTGGTGTCGCCCTCCCGGTTTTTGCCTAAGGCAAAGTCAGGCCCAATTACCAGCCCACGCATTCTGAGGTGTTTCTTGAGCAGGTCGAGGAATTGGCGGGCACTGAGCTGAGCCAACTCACTGGTGAAGGGGAGGGTAATGATAGCTTCAATGCCTTCATTTTTTATCAGATTGATTCTCTGGGGGAGGTCAGTTAAGAATGGCAGCTCGGTCTGAGGTGACAACACTTCCTGGGGGTGCTGGTTAAAGGTTACCACTCCACTGAGCAAATTCTGCTCTCTAGCCTGTTTCGTTAGCTGTGAGAACAGGTATTTATGCCCAAGATGGACCCCATCGAAAACGCCGATGGTTAGCAGTGTATC
>DAOWAU010000149.1 GCA_030634425.1 Dehalococcoidia bacterium | reverse complement strand
GGTAAAGAGGTATGGAAGACCAAGGAGGTAAAGATTCCAACGGAGAAAGACCCCACACTTGGCGATGCCAGAAAGAGGGGTATCCTGATGGAAGCCATGTCAGCTATGGTTTTGCTTCTAGCTGGGGCTGATGTGCTAATTATGAGACACCCGGAAGCAATAAAATTAATTCGGGAGATGATTGCCGAATTAACCGCTTCATAGAATAATTAAAGATTGGGAGGAAGAAAGCAAGATGGCAGAAGCCAAAGACAAAAGTATTGATAGTGCCAGTATCAAGATGATAGAGAAGGCGAAAAGTGACGGGGTTTATACTGCTTTTGATAGAGCTGAAGTAATACAGCCTTGTCCCATCGGGATGATTGGCAGTTGCTGCAAGCACTGTAGCATGGGACCATGCCGGGTGTCGCTACCTACCGGGAAAGCGGAAACACCCGAGGAAAGGCTAATGAGAGTTGGTGTTTGTGGCGCCACGGCGGAAACTATCGCGGCTCGTAATTTCGTCCGGATGATAGCCGGTGGAGCGGCAGCTCATGGTGACCATGGGCGGGGGGTGGCTGAGCTCTTTCTGGCAGTCGCTAGGGGGGAAGCCCCCGGCTATGAAATCAAGGATGAGCAGAAGCTGTTGCAGCTAGCCCTGGACCTTGGCATCAATATTGGCGACCGCAGTAATCAGGAAATAGCGGTTGATATTGGCGAAATCCTCCTAAAGGAGTTTGGCAGACAAGAGGGAGAACTCCTGTTCCTGAAGCGAGCACCGTTAAAGCGCCAGGAGCTGTGGCGAAAGCTAGGGGTTGTCCCCCGGGGTATAGATAGGGAAGTGGTGGAGATAATGCACCGAACCCATATGGGGGTTGACCAGGACCACCAGAACCTGCTCCGCCAGGGAGTAAGGGCAGCTATAGCCGATGGGTGGGGTGGTAGTATGATTGCCACCGAACTGCAGGATGTCCTGTTTGGTACCCCCGCCCCCATTTTAGGCAGGGTAAATTTGAGGGTGCTGGAGCGGGATAAGGTGAATATTATCGTCCACGGTCATGAGCCTTTGCTCTCCGAGATGATTGTAGTCACTGCTCAAGAGCCCCAGATGATAGAGCTGGCTAAATCTAAAGGAGCTGGCGGGATAAATATAGCTGGCATGTGTTGCACCGCCAACGAGATATTGATGCGCCACGGCATACCGCTGGCTGGGAACTTCCTGCAACAGGAGCTTGCGCTGGTCACCGGAACGGTGGATGCTATGGTGGTAGATGTCCAATGTATTATGCAGTCCTTACCCGATATAGCCCAGTGCTATCATACCAAGATTATCACCACCTCACCCAAGGCAAAAATCCCCGGTGCACTCCATATTGAGTTTGACGAATACAATGCTGTGGAGTCGGCTCGAGCTATAGTCAAGACCGCCATTGAGAACTTCCCCCATAGGGGCAAAAATATTGATATTCCGGAGGAACAGTCTGACCTGATTGCTGGATTCAGCCACGAGACCATTAACTACCTGCTGGGTGGTCTATTCCGGGCTTCCTACCGACCGCTAAACGACAATATCATTAATGGCAGAATTAGGGGGGTGGCTGGGGTTGTCGGCTGCAATAATCCCCGGATAAAGCACGATGACGTTCACGTGGCTATGGTTAAGGAACTTATTAAGAATGACGTGTTAGTGCTTCAGACTGGTTGTAGCGCTATGGCTTGTGCCAAAGTGGGCTTGATGGTCCCTGAAGCTGCCAAGTATGCTGGTGAAGGGCTGGCGTCAGTGTGTGAAGCCGTTGGTATTCCACCGGTATTGCACATGGGTGCCTGTGTCGATAACAGCCGAATCCTGGTGGCAGCTACGGCTATGGTAAAAGACGGCGGCTTGGGCGACGACATCAGCGACCTGCCGGTAGCTGGGGCGGCCCCGGAGTGGATGAGCGAAAAGGCAATCTCTATCGGTCAATACTTTGTTGGCTCAGGGGTGTTTACCGTATTTGGCGTTACCTGGCCTACCCTGGGCAGCAAAGAGGTGACCGATTTCCTGTTTAAGGGTTTTGAGGAGATGTATGGTGGTATGTGGGCGTTTGAGCCAGACCCGATTAGGGCGGCTCACCTTAT
>DAOWAU010000022.1 GCA_030634425.1 Dehalococcoidia bacterium | reverse complement strand
GATTTAAATGGTTCTACGTCAATAAGTGTGAAAATTATGACCCTGCTCCTTTGGAATTAGTTACCAATATCCTCAGCAACGCATCCTCTCACTAGTCCCTCCCTCACCTTTTCCTTCTGTGCTGTCCTCCTCACCGTCTGGTGAAGTGCTTCCTGTCCCAGATATTCCCTGAACCTGTAGCTTGACCGTCTCCTGGAACCAAAGACTTCATCTGGCTCAGTGAATACTTTACCACACCAAAGACATCTGAACTGCTTCTTTATTAGCACTGGGAATACCACTTTGTCCCTCAACCTTCTGTCTTGCTTACTCTGTGGTCTCCTGTCATGCTCCTTGTGGGTCACCCTACTACACCAAGTGCAGGTGGCCTCCTCCCGACGATACATTACTGTGGCCTCAATATAACCCTCCAATTCCTTCTGCCACAGTATTTTAAGTCGTGGCAATTCTAATGCCACTGCGATACAATCATCTTGCACCCGTTTGCACCTCCTTAACTTTGAGTTTTTTACTACCCAAAGGTTATAGAGGTCAGTGGGTGCTTCTCAATTACCCTCTTTCACACTAAATATAGTGTAGACCCGATAGAATTTGCCTATTGACAACTAATATGTATTTTAATACTATAGTATTTTAGTGTAGAACAGTGTGAGCTAGTTCAGATAGATTAGTGACACTATAATATTGACCATCACCAAGATAAGCTAAGATAAGCTAAGGAGGAAGGAGGAGCTTATATAAAATAATATATGTTTAGTTATCTGGAACACCACAAAAAATGGGAGGTTACAGTAAATGGGTAAATTAATGAAAGGCAAATTGGTAGTCCTTGCGGTGTCGCTTACGCTGGTTACCATCTTAGGTATTGCTGGCTGTCTTCCAGCTCCGGCGCCAGAGGCGCCAGAGGAGCCCTTAGTGATAGGTACTTCCATGGGAATAACCGGATGGATGGCGGTGGTCGAGGTGGATTTAGGTGATTTTATGCGCATCTATGCGGACAAGGTTAATAGGGAAGGGGGAATAAATGGCCGCCAGATTGAGTTCATTCAGTACGATAATGAATCAACGACAGAGCTAGCTGTCACCCAGACGACGAAACTCGTCGAGGTAGACGAAGCTCTAATCGTAATTTCCCAGCTCTGGAGTGGCCCGACTTGGGCGCAGTACGAGGTTGTCAAGGGTACCGGGGTGCCCTTCATAGTTATGGTAGGCGGCCCCCAGCCCGATGAATTGTTTATACCGGGGGGCAACGTATTTGGAAATCACCCTTCTTATGATGTGTTCGCTGAGTCCACACTACGCTATTTTAAGGAGGACCTGGGGCTCAGCACGGTAGCGTTCCTAGCCACCTCTGACGAGAGCGGTGAGGAAGACCTGGAATGGGGACTGGAACATGCTGAAGCACTCGGTCTCGAGGTAGTTTTAGTTGAAAGGTGTGACCCCGAGGCTATGGACGTCACTGCCCAGTTGACCCGGATAGAGGCTGCCAACCCGGACGCTCTGCAACTGGCCGGCTCTGGCGTCGTCGTCGGACCGATGTTCAAGGGTATCAAGCTCCTGGACCTCGATATACCTATCTCCACAGCTAACGGGATGACGGCTCCAGAATCGACTGAGCTCATGAAAGGGTATGAACCGGAGGTACTTGTAATGCCTGTGATGCCGCCGCAAGCTGGTGCCATTCCTGGTATACTCCCGGAAGACCACGCAATAATGATTGTGCTCGACGAGATGTGGGACCTCTGGTATGAGGCTTATGGCGAAACAAGAGGAACAAAAGCTGATTTGTGCTTCGGCTGGAGCTGGTTCGGCTGGGATGTTATGGAGATTGCCGTGGAGGGTCTGAGACAGGCTGGACCCCTCCCTGACGACCTTACGGAAGCCAGGGAGGCAGTAAGATATGCCATGGAGAACAAGATAATAGGCTTTGAAACGGAATGGGGGACGCGAACCTTTTCTCCCACTGACAAAATTGGCCTATCGAAGCTCTGTCCGGCATTAATGACAATGGTGGACGGCGAACTAATACTCCTTAAGCAGCTCGCTCAGTAATCGAGCTATATCCTGAATCACTGTAAAAAGATGGGAACCCCGGGGCTTTGGTAAAGTCCCATCGCCTCGGGGTTCCAGTGTGTCGGGGTGGAGGATTCAAACCGGTGTCAATCTTTGGTTGTGTCAGCAGCGGCTTGTCCCAAGCAGATAGGCAGTAGCTGAGTGGTAGCTTAAGAAGATAAACCTTTAGCCTACCACTTCCCTGAGAAGAGAAGCAAATGGAAATATTCCTTCAACTCTTGGTTAGTGGACTTGCCAATGGAGCAGTTTATGCTATCGTAGCCTTCGGCTATGTGGTGATATTCAACGTTGCCGGCTGGCTCAATTTCCCTCAGGGTAACTATATGATGTTCGGTGCTTTCTTCACCCTAACCTTTCTAGCGCTAAATCTGCCCCTGCCAGTAGCAGCGATTTTGGCAATTATCATAACTACAGGTATAGGTATATTGTTTGGAAGATTGGCTATTGGTCGTATGCGACAGCCGACGGCTAATATGGCAATACTGATAATGATTGGTGCCATCTTTCTCTTTGATGGCATAAAGATGGTTTCCTTTGGCAAGTTTCCCAAGTCGCTGCCTTTTTTTTCAGAGCAGTTCAGCGTTGAGTTTGCCGGTGCTCATATTCCCACTCAATCCCTGTGGGTGGTAGGTATCACTCTAATTTTGGGCATTGCCCTATGGTATTTCTTTAATCGGCAGCTCTATGGCAAGGCAATGAGAGCCGTCGCTCAAAATCCATTGGCGGCAAAACTAGCCGGAATTAACACTCGGAGGCTGGTAATCCTTGCTGTTGCCATAAGCTCTGGGATAGGAGCGCTTGGCGGGATAGCCATAGCCCCACTCACCTTCATAGTGTTTAATGCCGCCATGCTATTTACATTGAGAGGCTTTATTGCCGCAGTGATTGGAGGCGGTTTAGTCAGCTATCCGGGAGCTTTCCTAGGTGGGGTTGTGGTTGGCCTAATAGAGGCCTTTACCATTGGCTATGTTACCTCGCTGTATAAAGATGTTGTTTTGTTTAGCGTGTTGATAATCATACTTCTCTGGCGACCCACCGGCATATTGGGACCAAGGGAGGCTAAAAATTAGGAAGCATTATATTGCGCTAGTATCTATCATAGCTGTCCTGGCAGTGCTATTTTTCGTATTGGATACCTATTACTTGAACGTGATGACCCTTGTTGGCCTGTATGTTATAACGCTGACAGGGTTTATAATCTTCTCCGGTTACACGGGTCAAGTATTACTTTGCCAGGGTACTTTAATGGCCTTTGGCGGCTACAGCGCCGCGATATTGAGCTCGAAAGATCCTGTAGCACGGGAGGTAGCTGTTGGATATGGTCTCCCACCAATTGTTGGAATGGTGGTTGGGGTGTTACTGGCTATCGCCTTTACTTATGTAATTGGAAGGATTATATTGAGGTTACGGCTATGGTACCTAGCCCTTGCCACGATAGCTATCGCCGTGATTTCGGAAGCAGTGTTGGATGGCTGGGTAGAAGTAACCGGCGGGACGACAGGCGTAATCGGTATTCCACCCTTTTCACTTGGTGGGCTTGTGTTTGATAGCGTTGAATCATTTTATATCCTGGCCTGGGTTGTTGCCCTGGTCGGGTGGGTATTTGCCCACCATCTTGTCAACTCACGCCCAGGCAGAGCCTTTGGAGCCATCAGTCGCGATGAGGTAGCTGCCAGTACACTGGGCATAGATGTGACTAAATATAAGGTTCAAGCTTTTATGCTCTGTGGGGCATATGCCGCTGTCTCCGGAGGACTGTATGTGCACTTCATAGGGAGTGCTAGCCCGGGTGCGTTCAATCTACTGGTATCATTTAGGATTCTGATGGCTGCAATTCTCGGTGGGCTAGGAACAATATATTCGGTTTTCCTTTCAGCTCCGCTGATGAAGTTCTTGCCCGATATGCTCGCTGCTTTCGGAGATTATAAGCCCATTATCTTCGGACTGTTTTTTATTATTATTCCGATGTACTTCGCCGGTGGTATTACTGGTATAATAACTACCATCAGGCGAAAGCTTTCCAAATTCATACCCACAAGGGGGTAAGCGTGCCTATTGAAATTAAAAAATCAACTGGGGAAGAAATGCTGGGTTTGGAAATAGAGAACCTGACCAAGTTTTTCGGCGGGGTTGAGGCGCTGGACCAGCTAAGTTTCAGTGTTGAACCTCATGAAATCAAGGCGGTCATAGGACCGAACGGAGCTGGCAAGACCACGCTTTATAACGTCATAACCAGAGTCTTCCCTGCCACCTCTGGTAAGGTCAAATTCAAAGGCAAGGACATAACCAACCTCAAGTCTCATGATATTGCCAGAATGGGCATCGCTCGTACCTTCCAGGATGCTCGCATATTCAAAGACCACACAGCTTTAGCTAATGTAATGACCGGATACCATCAAGTGATGAGTGCGGGACTATTTGATTCAGGACTTTCCCTTCCCAAGGCGAGGAAGGAGGAGCAACGCGCAAGAGAAATCTCAATGGAGTGGCTCACCTTTGTCGGCTTGAAAAGGGATGCCTCTAGACTGGCCGGAGACCTTCCCCATGGAACACAGAAGTTGGTGGAGCTGGCGCGAGCATTGGTCAGCGACCCCACCCTCCTCCTCCTGGACGAGCCAGCAACTGGCTTGAACGATGCGGAGAGAGAGCATATGTCACAACTACTTTATCAGTTGCGAGAAAGAGGCAAAACAACCATGCTTGTAGAACACCAGATGGAGTTTGTCATGGGAGTCTCCCACCATGTTCTTGTGATAAACTACGGTAAAAAGATCGCCGACGGCACGCCGGCTGAGGTTCAGAACAATCCTGAGGTGATTACCGCCTATTTAGGGGGGGAAGTCAATGCTTAACGTGGAGAATCTTTATGTCAATTACGGTGGGGCGGAGGCAATAAGGGGTATCTCGCTTCAGGTCGGGGCAGGGGAGATAGTATGTCTCCTTGGTGCAAATGGAGCCGGCAAATCAACCATTTTGCGGGCTATCTCCGGGTTGCTTGTCCCAAAAGCGGGACACATCGTTTTTCACGACAGTGATATCACTGGATTTGCGCCTGAAAAGATAGTTAGGCTGGGCATCAGCCATGTTGCAGAAGGGAGACAAATCTTCCCAGGACTCACAGTTATGGAGCATTTAGAGCTCGGAGCCTATTGCTATCACCGCGATAAATCTCGCAGAGGTAGTTTTGAGCAGGCCCTGGCACAGGTCCTCGAGTTGTTCCCTATACTTAAGGAGAGACAGAAACAATTGGGGGGCACTCTAAGCGGGGGAGAACAACAAATGCTCGTGATAGGACAAGCCCTCATGGCGCAACCAGGGCTCCTTCTGTTAGACGAGCTGAGCATGGGATTAGCACCCATAGTGGTACATGAGATACTTGACACTGTGCAGGGATTTCCTGAGAGGGGTATCTCTGCTCTATTAGTTGAACAGAATGTTCGCGCTGCCCTGCGGATAGCTAGTAAAGGGTATGTATTAGTAGATGGCAGGGTAGTCCTTGCGGGAACCTGCGACGAATTGTTAGGCAATAAAGACCTAGTGGCTACCTATTTGGGTGGAAAGAAAAGTGTGACTTAGGCATCTCTCTATCATCCCTGGAGTGACAGGACACCTTCTAAACTCCACTGCCTATGATGAGACCCCCTTTAAGCGGGGTCCTATGACTACGCAGATAATAGTGGATGCTACCAAGCCGGTGGGCTTGCCATTTGCCACCAGAATTACCCCCCACGGTCTGTGGAAGTTTTCGTAGCAATAGGCATAACCGCTGCCATTGGACTATTACTCTTTGTTGGTCAGCAGTAAACCCAGCTTGCCTTTACTGCCTTTGACGTTGCCAATTCATTTACTCTCACCTGCCTGCCGCTTTTCATATTCATGGGAGCACTATTTGGTACTACTGGCATTATCGAGAGCTTCAATGATAAGCTGAGGGATGAGTGCCTGAACCGTGAGATCTTCCGAAATGGGAAGGAGGCACAGGCCATTGTGGAAGCCTTTAGGCAGGAGTATAATAACTACTGACCACACAGCTCACTGAGCTACCTGACACCGGCAGAGTTTGCCAGAAGATACTACGAAAAGAATCAAGTTAAAGAGGTCAGACAAAAAGTGGGCTGAAGCAGGTATGCAAGGACGGGCCGGTATTCGCCCTGGATGATATCCTCTGGGATGAACTAGATTATTAAACATGAATATCAAGGGAGGTATCACAATGGTTCGTAAAATTGTAGAGAAAATTCCTGATGAGGTGCTTCAACAAGACCTCGAAAGATACCGACGAAGGGCTCTTGAACTTGGCGCCACAGATGCCAAGATTATCACCACCGATATGATATTGATTGACGATAGAGTGCTAGGGAAATGTACTTATCCCAGATGCCCCTTCTATGGAACCAATGCTTACTGTCCTCCTTATGCAATGGACCTAGCTCTAGTTAGAAGAGTAGTGAATAACTTCCGGTACGCCATATTTATCATGCTAAAGGTACCCTCTAAAGAGCTAGCCGGCCCTGAGGCCAGAGAGAAGAGATTGTCAGTCCCATCCGCAATAAAAAATTACGAGATCGTGGCAAGGATTGAGGCCGAGGCCTTCTATGATGGCTACCACCTAGCCCTCGCATTTGCTGGTGGACCATGCAAAAATGCCTTTTGCCCTAATACCGAGTGTAGTGCCCTGGTGTCAGGACAATCTTGTAAGCATTTCCCAATGGCCAGATCCTCTATGGAAGCAGTGGGGATGGATGCTTTCATCATGGCGGCAAAGGTAGGCTGGGACATCTATCCTATCGGACGATCCCTACCACCATCAGAGGTGCCCCACGGAACAAAGCTGGGGCTAGTGCTCATCTATTGAAATAAAATATGGACTGCACCCCTGAAACTGGACACTTTAGGTTAGGAAGGTTTGGCAGGGTCGAAATATCCTATAATGAGGGATAGAAAGGACCTTGCCATGAGGAATCAGAGGAGTTTCAGCTTAGAGTTCAAGAGACGGGTAATAGAGGAGATACTCAGTGGGGAGAGCCGTCCTGCCCAGCTCTGCCGGAGATATAACATATCGCCAAGCCTACTTTACCACTGGAAGAAGCAGTACAGCCGGGGCAAATATAGCCTCCCAATGTCACTACTAAAACTGACAGCCACCCATATCCAAGAAGCGACGAAGAGACTTAGTAGCGCCGTGTCAATTACGCCGGCAATCTCTAATGAGAGGACTGAAATCTCAATAGCTACATAAGCGCCGAGGAGAATAAACCAGAAAAGGAAAGGGCCGTGTAACTTGGCAGCGAATAAGGCTAAGCCTACTTTTTTCGTTCTGGAGGTCCAACGATTGAATTTGTCATAGAGTACTCTTCGTAACCAAAGACCCCCAATAATAAAGACGGCAAAAACAACTGCTGGAACGATAATCAGCTTCCAGCTTTCATTTAGCCACTGAATCCAGACCGGCATTACTTAATCTACCCACACTAGAATATGCTAACTGACAGTTCAATCTGCCATCAATTCCAAAGCAATTGTGTCATAAAGGGTTATGAAATCAATCGGGCTGTGCCTCCCACGTGGATAATGAAGGTAAACACGCAAACAGAGATACATCTACAATTAATGACTTGAACGAAACGCTAGATTGTTGAAAGCGCGTATGTAAGATATAATTAGGGAATGGAGGGAGAGTATCTTATGATTGATCGGAGCTTAAGAAATAGATATTCAAGGCAAGCTATGTTTCCCGGGATAGGTGAGGAAGGGCAAGCGAAGCTATTAAGCGGCAATGTAGTTATTATTGGGTGTGGTGCGCTGGGATGTACCATTGCGACTCTCCTAGTCCGCGCAGGAGTGGGCAAAATAAAAATTGTGGACAGGGATTTCATCGAGTACCATAACCTTCAGAGACAAACTCTTTTCGATGAGGATGACATAAAGGCCCAACTGCCTAAAGCGATAGCAGCTGAACGCCATCTGAGAAAGGTAAACTCCACAGTTGAAATCCAAGGGGTAGTTGCTGATGCAAACTATACAAATATCGAAGAATTTTGCCGTGGCGCAGATGTAATCCTAGATGGGCTTGACAACTTTGAAACCCGCTTTCTGATAAATGATGTTGCTCTAAAACATAAGATACCGTGGGTTTATGGTGGTGCCATTGCCTCCAACGGGGTGACTATGACGATAATTCCAGGTGAAACTCCTTGTTTTAGGTGTTTCTCTGTCAACCTATCTGAGCCCGGAATTACCCCCACCTGTGAGACAGCTGGGATAATTGGTACGGTGCCAGCTATCATCGGCTCCATACAGGCCACCGAGGCGATGAAGATACTGGTTGGCTCAGAGGATATTAACCGGAAACTCATTATCGTTGACGTTTGGAAAGGGGCTTTTGATCAATTGAAAATAGAACCTCGTGAAGACTGCCCAGCCTGTCAGGGTAAATACGAGTTTTTAGAAAGCAGGTTTGGCATAAAAACCACTTCACTGTGTGGACAAAGTCGTGCTGTGCAGGTAGTGAACACTGGGGTGAAAGATTTTACTCTAGATGAACTCGCGATACGCCTTAAGAATGTGGGTAATATTGCTCAAAACGGGTATATGCTTCGTTTCAATGCTGATGATTATGAAGTCACTGTCTTTCCGGATGGTCGTGCTATTATCAAGAACACAATTGATGAAGTAAAGGCGAAGGAAGTTTACAATAAATATGTCGGAACGCTGATCTAACCATTTAGGTCAACCTTTCGTCAT
>DAOWAU010000066.1 GCA_030634425.1 Dehalococcoidia bacterium | reverse complement strand
GAGTTGGCAGGTAAGAGGAATATCATATATAAGGCAAAGGAAATGGGGGTAGATTTAGCTCCCCGGGGTAAAGAAGCACAGGAGTTGCTTGACCGGGTTAAGTTGTTGGAAAGCCGCGGCTTCCAGTATGAGAATGCTGAAGCATCATTTGAGCTATTAGTCCACCGAGCTAAGCCAGGTTATAAGCCACCCTTTGAGCTGGTTGATTTTATGGTAGTGATTGAGAGAATACGGCGTCCACCGACCCTAAAAAATCTGGAGGAAATGCTATCTGAGGCAATGGTGAAGGTGAAGATAGATGACAAGATTATCCACACGGCCGCTGAAGGTAACGGGCCAGTTAATGCCTTAGACGGAGCATTACGCAAGGCTCTATTACAGTTCTACCCCAGCTTAATTCAAGTCAAGCTAATTGACTATAAGGTTCGCATCCTTGAAGAGAGTGTTGGCACTGAATCGCAGGTTCGTGTCCTTATCGAGTCCAGCGACGGGATGGAACAGTGGCGCACTGTGGGCAGCTCAACCAACATCATTGAAGCCAGCTGGCTAGCCTTAGCCGACAGCCTGGAATACTGGCTGTTAAAGCAAAAAGGGGGTAAATGAGAAATGGAGAAAGTGGAAGTTAAACCAACCTGGCAATTAGCTTGGGGGTTGGTCTGGAGGATGATCCTTATCAGCTTAGGAATATATGCCATAATTTTCGGTATTATGTTCGCTGTGCTTGGCGCTGCCATTTGGGCTTTCCTAACAAGTGTGCCTATGATGCCTTAATAATGCTGGCAGGCATTATTATAGATAGACGAGGAACACTTGCAGTAGCCCAACCAATATCATTAAAGCTAACTGGCTAGCCTTAGCCAAAGGAGATAATTTTGCTCAAAAGTCATAGTTGTGGCGAATTAAATAAAAAGCATATAGGCACCAAGGTAACACTGGCTGGTTGGGTAGACCGCCGCCGAGACCACGGGGGGCTAATATTTATCGACCTGCGTGACAGCGAGGGCTTAGTTCAGGTGGTATTTAACCCCGAAACTTCAAAGCAATGCCACCAAGTAGCTAGTGATATGCGCAGTGAATACGTGGTCAAGGTCGGTGGTAAGGTTGCCTCCCGCCCTTCAGGAACTGAGAATCCCAAATTGGCTACCGGTGAGATTGAGGTTATTGCCCAGGATGTTGAAATTCTTAACCCGTCAAAAACGCCGCCTTTCTACATAAACGAAGATACGGAAGTAGAGGAAAGCCTTCGTCTCAGGTATCGTTATCTTGACCTGCGCCGAACCCGAATGAGGGAGAACCTCATCCTCCGTCACAAGGTAGTGAAATTTATCCGCGACTTCCTGGATGCTAAAGGGTTTATGGAGGTGGAAACACCCATCCTGATTAAAAGCACCCCTGAGGGAGCTCGAGACTACTTGGTACCTAGCCGCCTTTATCCCGGTAAGTTTTATGCCCTACCTCAATCACCGCAGCAAGTCAAGCAATTACTGATGGTAGCCGGGGTGGAGAAATATTATCAAATAGCCAGGTGCTTTAGAGACGAGGACACACGCGCTGACCGTCAACCTGAGTTCACTCAACTCGACCTGGAAATGAGCTTCATTGAAGAGGAGGATATCCTCAGCTTGCTTGAGGAGCTTTTCACCTCTATGGTGGAGGCAGTTAAACCTGATTTGGAGGTTATCAAACCATTCCCCCACCTCACCTACACTGAGGCAATGGAGCGGTATGGCACCGATAAGCCTGATTTGCGCTTTGGTCTGGAGATAAAAGACCTGACAGACATTGCTGCCCAATGTGATTTCTCTGTTTTCCGCTCTGCCGCGGATAGGGGAGAAAAGGTGAAGGGCATATGTGCCCCCGGCTGTGCTGGTTACAGTCGAAGTCAGCTCGATGAACTAAACAAGCTGGTACGGGGTCTGGGGGCTGAAGGCTTAGTAACTATGTCGCTGGCTGCCTCAGCCGGTAGCTTAAGCAATCTAACCACTGAAACAGTAAAGTCGGTGGCAGCCAAATTCCTAACCATGGACCAGATTAGAGAAATAGCCGAGCGTCTCGGCGCCGATGTCGGAGACATTCTCCTTATTATAGCGGGTAAGTCTGAGCTGGTTAATACGGCCTTAGGTGAACTGCGTCTGGAGATAGGACATCGGCTTGAGTTGGATAACCCTCGTCTTCTTGCCTTCGCCTTCATCTTAGATTTTCCCTTGTTACAGGGCGGAGAGGAAGGACGATGGGAGTCAATGCACCATCCGTTTACCGCACCCAGGGATGAAGATATATCCTTACTGGATACCACCCCGGAAAAGGTACGGGGCAAGCACTATGATATGGTATGCAATGGGTGTGAAATTGGTGGCGGCAGCCTTAGAATTTACACTGGCGAGCTCCAAAGGAGGATATTTAGGCTGCTGGGTTATAGTGACGACGAGATTGAAGAGCGCTTTGGGCATTTGCTAGAGGCTTTTGACTACGGCGCTCCGCCTCATGGCGGTATAGCCCTTGGCCTCGACCGCATCATGATGCTGCTGGCAGGAGTAGGAACCATCAGAGAGGTAATCGCTTTCCCCAAAACCCAAGAGGCTGCCGATTTAACCTTTAGAGCTCCTTCCCCTGTTCCTGAGGAGCAGTTAGCCGAATTACACCTGCGCTTACTGGAGGAAAAGTGAAAGTAACCAATGAGAAAATAGAAAATAGGCAGGCGTTTCTGAGTATTGAGATGGAGCCGGCGGAGGTAGAAGAGTCCCTGGAAAAATCCTACCACCGCCTGGTGAAGAAAATGAACATTCCCGGCTTCCGCAAAGGAAAGGCACCACGGGCTGTAGTAGAACGCCACCTAAGTAGAGAAAGCCTCTTGGAAGAGGCGCTGGGTGAGCTCATTCCTAAAGCTTATGAGGAAGCCATCAAAGAGCAAAAATTGGATGCTATTGCCCGGCCGCAGATTGAGGTAACTCAAACTGACCCTGTGGTATTCAAGGCGGTAGTGCCTCTACGACCTACAGTCGAACTTAATGATTGCCAGAGTATTCGAGTTAGCTCAGAGCCAGTAGAAGTACCAAAGGAAGACGATGTCAACGCTATAATAGAAAGACTGCGCCATCAGCATGCTACCTGGGAGCCTGTAGAGCGTCCGACAGGGTTTAATGATATGATAGTTTTAGATATTGAGAGCAATATCGAAGATAAACCTTTTATTAGCCAAAAAGGCGCTCAATATCTGGTGGTTCAAAATCAACCCTTCCCGGCACCTGGATTCGCAGAGCAGTTAGTGGGGATGAAGAGAGACGAGGAGAAAGAGTTTCAACTTCAATTCCCCTTGGATTATGCTAAGGGTGAACTGGCTGGAAAGAAGGCTTCCTTTAAGGTGAAGGTGATTGAGATAAAGCAGGAGAAGCTCCCTAAGTTAAATAGTGAATTTGCCAAAGGGATTAACCCTGATTTCAAGACCTTAAATTCACTCCGAAAGCACATCCTGTCTAACCTAAAGCTCAGAGCTAAGGAGAAAGCAAGGATAGACTTTGAGGACAAGGTGCTAGAAGCAGCAGCCGAGACTTCACAGGTAGAATTCCCACCGATTCTAGCAGAAAGGGAGATTGACCGACTCCTCAACCAAAGGCTACGACGCTGGCAAGCAGGAGGTAACAACTTAGAGGAATACCTTAGCAGTATTAACAAAACGGAGGAGGAGATACGAGAGGAACTACGCCCGCTAGCAACAAAGAGAACTACCTGGGCACTGGTGCTAGGAGCGATTGCCGAGCAAGAGAAAATTAAGGTCAGTAACTCTGCGATAAACACCGAGATTAAAAACATGATTAAAGGTGCCGCTGAGGATAAAAAGAGCGAAATAAACAAGTTTCTGAATACTCCAGAATCCCGTAAGTCGATTGAGCAATCATTGCTTACCCGAAAAACCATAGAGCGACTGGTAAAAATAGCTAAGGGTTCAGGAGCGAAAACGGCTACATCAGGTGGTGAAAGCTTGGCTAAAAGTAGTAAGATAAAGCAGGAGGAGTAAAAATGAATGCCCAACCAATGAATGTTATTCCCATGGTGATTGAAAGTGGAGCTAGGGGGGAGCGGGCTTTTGATATATATTCACTGCTATTAAAAGAACGCATCGTCATGCTAGGCATGCCCATTAATGACCAGGTGGCTAATGTTATTATTGCCCAGCTTCTCTATCTGGAGCGAGAGGACCCTGATAAAGACATAAGCCTCTATATTCACTGCCCCGGTGGTATCATCAGCGCTGGTCTTGCCATCTATGACACCATGCAGCTTATCCGCCCTGAGATATCGACCATCTGTGTTGGGCTGGCAGCCAGTATGGGGACACTACTCCTTTGTGCTGGAGCCAAGGGTAAGCGCTATGCTCTGCCCAACTCCACCGTTCACCTGCATCAGGCAGCTGGCGGTGCTCAAGGACAGGCAGCCGATATAGAAATCGCTGCCCGCGAGATTATGCGCTTGCAAGGAGTGCTACGGGATATCCTGGTTAAACATACCGGTCAGAAAATGGAAAAAATAACTCATGATACTGACCGGGACTTCTACCTCAACCCAGAGCAGGCAGTGGAGTATGGCATTGTAGATGAAGTCCTACAACCGGCAAAGGCGATAGCCAAGGTTGATAAAACTAAGGGCAAGCCGGCAAAAGAATAGCCCTTACAGTTGCTTCGAATAGAGCTCCTTATAGCGCTGAGATAGCTGGTC
>DAOWAU010000046.1 GCA_030634425.1 Dehalococcoidia bacterium | reverse complement strand
CAAGTACAGATAAGGAGCCTACCCCTTTCGTTTACGGGACTGTCACCCTCTGTGATGGTCCTTTCCAGGATCCTTAAACTAGGGTTCGGTTTGTAACTCCTTGACCTATTCTGGACTAGGTCCTACCTGCCTTACAACCCCCTGTAAGCTTAGGCTCCAGAACCACTTGGCTTACAGGGTTTAGGCTCTTCCCCTTTCGTTCGCCACTACTTAGGGAATAATTTCTTTTCCTCAGGGTACTGAGATGTTTCACTTCCCCTGCTTACCTCCTCCCAGCCTATGTGTTCAGCTGGGGGTGCTCAGGTTTTACCTGAGCGGGTTGCCCCATTCGGGAATCCCCGGCTAAGCTTGCTAGACAGCTCACCGAGGCTTATCGCAGCCTTACCACGCCCTTCATCGGCCCTTGATGCCAAGGCATCCACCGTGCGCCTTCACCGCTTGACCTGCTTCAGATTTGATATTAGTACAATATTCAGTTGTTAAGGTGCTATGCATAAAATAGCGGCTTGGTGATAAATCACCAAGCCGCCGCTTGGCTTACAATCACCGCTTCCTTACTTTATGTATCAGGCCTCTTCATCGATATTAAATAACAATAACCTATTATTGTGTAAATAGTAACATAATTCATGAATATTGTCAATGTTTTTATTGAAATATTTTCCTAAGTTCGTAATAGTGGCTGTGCCATCTATCTGTAGTATAATAGCGTATGTGGTTGGAGAGGTAAAGGGACGCAGCTTCTAAGTAGCAACAATATGGGAGGAATGGCAGTATGTCTGAAGAGCTTGGCAAAATAGAAAAGCCTTTATCTGAGGACTTTAAGGCGGGGAGAAAGTTATACTTTGTCCCTCTTATTTACCTAGGTAAGGAGGCTGAAGCCGAATATCAGGAGAAATGTAATAAGTATTGGGAACAACTAGAAAACCAAATGGGAGAACTGGAGTTAAAGCTGGGGAAGGTCAGTAAAATATATCATGAATTTATTTCAGTAGGGGGTGAGGACGGTGTCAAAGCAGTGGCAGAGCTGAACAGCAAAAGCCGTCAAATTATAAAGCAGAGACTGGAGAAGGGCGCCCAACTCGAACCGATTGAAGACAGGGAATTGCTAATAGAGTTTATGGACTGGACTAGATGCCTGTCAGTAGGTTTACAAAATCAAAAAGTATTCACTAAGATTTATGAATCTTATGCGGAAGCAAGTAAGAAGAGGAATGAACATATCGCCAAACAAATAGATGACACGCTTAAGGCAGATGAAATTGGGATATTACTTATGAGAGAGGGGCATCAGGTTCAATTTCCATCAGATATACAGGTATTTTATATTGCCCCTCCCGCCCTGGATGAGATTAAGCGCTGGCTTAGTGACCGGCAGGCTAAAGAACAAGAAGGCAGATAAAAGCTCCTTCTTTAAGGGTTTCCTCTACTACAATCTCACCTTTTTTAAACACAGAAAGGTTACGCTCCACGCTGCTGCGGAGCGTAACCTTTCACCCTAGCCACAAGTCTTGTACTAACCAGTATCTACCCTTCTTCTTTCCAGCCTAGTTCAACTATTTGATTCACCGTTTCTTTATACTCCTCGGTTATGCAGGGTGGGACCATATTTATGACTATGTCCATGTGGTCGGCAAGCCCTTTACGACATACATCATTGGGGTCAAACTCAGCCTTGACTTTTTGTGTCCAGATGTGGTAGTTGTGCCAGGCTGGTCCCTGCAATAACTTGGAGTTGATGTGACCATTCCCGAATAGGTTAACGTTACCATACTTCATCAGGCATATTGCCACCTCACTATGCAGGAACATAAGAAACGGCACCAGCGAACCCGGTGGGTCGAACTTGGGGTTGGCCGGGTCCATCTTCTCGCAGTCGGGATGGAACATGGACTCGCTGTACATCACGCGGCCAAGCGAAAACGGACTGTACCACTGGTGCTCACGGTACTGGTCAAAGAAGGTCTCGTTGTATGGTGGCCTATTAGCCCGTTCCACAAGCTCATCGTTCATTGCCCAGGTAGCGCGCGGGCTGGCATAGCCCACATTTTCCGAGGCGTAAAAGCCGGTCGGCTTCCACATACCGGTTACAATGGAATAGAGGAAGGCGCCATTATCGGTCTGTTTGGTCCGGCGAGCGGTTCCGCCATACTTCTTGACTATAATATCTTCAGCTACCCGCATCTCATAGTCAACCTGCTCCTGAGAAGTATAGCCTATGAACAGGATACGAAGGATGTGAGTATCGGCACACTGCTCTGGGGTAACTGCTTTCCACCTCTCCCAGAAGTCTGACCTACCACCGCCTCTGTTAATCTCCCTCCAGAACATGGGCACCCGGTTCAGAGCTCCGCATATCTGCTCTCGTGTTATTTCCTTGACGCAGTTCATCAGAGCGTCCTCAGTGGGTAGGGTATAATTCTGCCACCTGACTCTGGGGGGGAGGACAAGGGCGGCATCCTGGTTCAACCCTTCAGGGACCAGGGGCTCCGGCTGGAAGGGATAGACCTTGGTCGATATCTTGGTCAGGAGACCCATGGTTCCCCACCAAGCTGTGTTGCCTTTGAATGTACCCATAAGACCGGGACCAGGGTCATGTCCCCAGAAAACATGTTCGTCACCATCTAAAAAGGTACCAACCCTGACAATGTCCCCCTCTGGGGTTACCCACTCGACGCCGTTCAGCCTCCGCTCAGGCCAGGCGTTTATTCGGTAGTTGAAAATGCCCTGCCCTTGGAACATCTGATTGGATACCACCGACGGCTGACCGCCTCCTCCAGGCATATAAATGTACAGGTCTCTCTTCATCAGTTCGGCTTGAAGCTGGGCATAGATTACGCTTGGTTCCAGGATGGCATACATGTTCTTTTCATCTATGTACCACCCATTCATCTGCGTCATGTCAATCATCACAAAATCAGGGCGGAGCAAGGCGCTATTAGCCACTGCCTGGAAAGTGGAGCCAGCCGTATAGGGGATATCATAGCGACAGCATAGCTTGACTATTCGTGACACTTCTTGGGTAGTTCGGGGCATGACCACACAGCCTGGCTTCACGGTCAGTCCTTGATACCAGAATGCTTCACGGCCGTAGCCCCGGCCGTTATAACCCTGACATATGAGCGGGTCCCTGGTAAAATACTCAGCTCCGACAATAGCCTCCAGCTCGCTATAAGCCTCTTCGGGTATCTCTGGTGGCGGTGGTGGTGGTGCTTCTGCTTCTGCCTGTGCTTCTTCCTTTACCTCTTCGTTGCTCATCCCAAACCTCCTTTCTATTATTTAATAGCCTGGGCTATTAATTCGGTAATATCGTAGACCTTCATGCCATCCTTGGCAGCTGCCTTGAAGTTTTGCTTACACAGTGGGCAGGCGGCAACGATAGCCTCGGCACCGGTGGTGGTAGTCGCCTCTCGTAACCTCTCACTGGCGGCAAATAAAGCGAAGTCGGGGTAAGCCTCTTTGGCACCGCCGCCGGCTCCGCAGCAGTATGCCTGATCGCGACGGCGTGGCATCTCCACCAGTTCTATCCCAGGGATAGCCTTTAATATATCCCTTGGTGGCTCATAGACACCGGTCATACCTCGCCTAATGTTACGAGGCGGAACCCAGCATCCCCAGTCACCAAGCTCACCTTCCCAGTGGAACCAGGGCTCACTCAGGCGCCCCAGACTGCAGGAATCGTGGTAGGTAACCTTCATGTCAACCTGTTTCTCCAGCTTAAGGCTACCGTCCTTGACCCAGCCATCCACCAGCTCAGTAATATGCTTCACCTCAAAGCCAAGGTCGACAGTGTTAATGCCCAGAAGCTTGGGGTAGTCAACTTTAATCGTCCGGTACTCCTCGGCATCACTGCATACCACTGTTTTGGTACCCTTATCTTTTATGAACTTCACATTCTCCTGAGCTACTTTCCTGGCTTTATCCACCTGACCCGTGGTGCAGAGCAAATTGCCAGAGCTCGGCTCATCTTTTTCTACCATGAAGTCTTTTCTGGCTGCCTTTAGAATCCTCACTGTAGCCTGCGCTATCTCAGTATTAACGGATGAAGACCTGTCACCTACCCAGTAAAGCAGGTCCGCCTTCTTAACTGGTGAAACATCCTTCGGCATCCAGTCCATGCGCTTCTTCGGGGGGTCTACCTTGTGCTGGGGCATTGGACCCACGCCCTTTTCCACCAGTTTTGCCCTGAGCGATTCGAGCATAAGCTGGATTTCGAGGTCCAGGTTGCGCTTGCAGCCGATGTCGCAGCCACCACACAGGCTGCACATATAGGCCATCTTGAGGACACTAGGAGATGCCCAGTCCAGCGCCCCCGTTATCAGGTCCCATATTATGGCGCATTTACCGGCAGCTCCGTAGGCAAGAAACTTCCCATAGTGTATGGATGGGCACCGATGAGCAAAGTCAACTCCGGAGACATAGTTCAACTCCACCCACTTGCAGCCGGCGCAGCTACAGCAGTGCCTTGCCTCATACCAATAATCGTCCAGATTTAGCCCCAGGGTCAGTCCTGCATTTTTTTCAACAAATGGTTGTTGAGCCATTTTAACCTCCTCTCAAAGATTACCTGGTATCCAGATACTAGAAGCAGAGTGTCCCCGGGTTCATTATGTAGTTGGGGTCGAAAAGCTTCTTGAACCTCTTTACCGTCGCCACATACCCACCGTACTTCTTGTAAACCATGTTGGTTACCGCACTACCATAGGGGCGGCTAAACCATGCCCCCCGCTCAAACACGGCGGCGGCGGCTTCATCATACAGCCCTCGCATCCTCTCCACCTCAGCTTCATCCTGAGGGTTATAGTAGAAGTTGAACTCTACCTGACAGGCGTGCCCGTTCTCCACCGGCTGGATATAACAGCCAATATCATTGACCGGGTACTGATGTCTGGCGGCGACTTCATTGACCGCTGGGATAAATCTCTCCACCCAGTCAAGTGTGGTCATGAAGATTAAGTCTATACAGCCTCCCTTGTAAGCGTGCTTCCAGTAGGTCTTATCCTTAGGCCATGGTCTGAGAAGCATCCCGGGTATCCGTTTCTCCACCGCTGGCAAACCGGGCAACGTGTCTTGAGCCTTAAGCCCGGGGAAGTAAGAGTCCATTATTTCATCCAACGCCTTTTCCTGATAGGCTATCCTCTCATCGGGGCGATGCTTTAGACCACCGAGCACTAGGATTGTAGTCCAGGGAGGTAAAATTGCCCTGAGCTCAGCAAATTGCTTTGGCCAGCTCTCAGCCAGGATGGCGGCTAGATTAATATTATTAATGAGCAGGCACTCGTAGCCTATCCTTCGTCTCAGTATCTTATATATTGGCTCAATGGCATCTTCTGCCCTATCCGTGGCTATAAATTTGGTTTTATTGAGGGTAGGTAGCGGCTGAATCTGAACCATTCCCCAGGTCACGGCGGCAAGAGTTCCCTGGGCACCATGTATAAATCTCTCCCAGCTCACAGGGCCCGGTCCTGCTGGACTGGTACCGGCTTCTAAACAGGTTCCTTTGCCGAAATGGGTTATGCTGGCTGAGCCGGTAACAAACTCTTCGCCATTGCCCCATATGAGCTGCATGGATAGCAGTGGCTCACAGTATTCATGAATCTGAACCACCGGCTGCTCCCTCTCCAGCCAGTCGATAACTACTGACCTTGAGGCATGGGGAAGCAGTGGATTTGTACATCTATACCCCTTAGCCAGCAGCTCGGGCTGTAATTGGTCCCAGGTTACGCCAACTTCAACATGAGCTATAAGATTTTCCTCGTCTATCGCTATAATAGAGTTCATGTCGGATAAGTCAAGCACGACTCCGCCCATCTTGGGTATAGAATTGCCATGGAAATGAATCCCGGAACTGCGAGGAACAATGGCAACTTTAGCCTCGTTGGCTAATCTAATAATCCTTTGAACCTTGTGAGCGTCCTGGGGGCGGACGACACAGGTAAAGCGGCCCGGCTTGGCCAGACTGTGGTCT
>DAOWAU010000100.1 GCA_030634425.1 Dehalococcoidia bacterium | reverse complement strand
GGTGGCACGGAAAAAGTAATCGGGGTCCATCCCACTCTTAGCTGGAGGTGGCTGGGGCTCGTTTGGGGAGTGGTTCAGGTACGAGTGGTGCTTTCTTAGCCTTGCCCTTGGTTTTAGCCGTAGCTTCTGCTGGGGTAGGGACAGGTGTTGCTTTAGCTTTGACTTTGGCTTTAGGTGGGGATGATGGTACCGGTTTGGTGAGCAAGGAGCTCAGTTCTTTACCCTCCAGGGTCTCTTGGGCAATGAGCGTCTGAGCAAGATATATTAATCTTTTCTTGTTTTCGGTGAGAACCTTTTTGGCTACTTCATAAGCGTGCTTGATAATCTTATGAACCTCTTCATCAATCTCCCTGGCTACCTTCTCGCTATAGTTCCTCTGCTCGGTGATTTCGCGACCGAGGAAGATCAGTTCCTCCCTATGCCCGAAGGTTCGTGGCCCTAGCTTATCACTCATGCCATATTCAGTCACCATCTTGCGGGCAAGGGTGGTTGCCCGCTCAATGTCATCGTAAGACCCGGTGGTCATTTCATTGAAGATTAGCGTCTCCGCATTATGGCCGGCTAACAGGGTGGCTAACATATCATTGAATTGAGAGCGTGTCATCAGATAACGGTCCTCGCTGGGTAGTTGCCGGGTATGGCCAAGAGACATCCCACGAGCCACTATGGAGATTTTATGTACCCGGTCAGCATTAGGTAGCATTTTGGCCACGAGGGCATGTCCTGCCTCGTGATAGGCAGTGATTTCCTTTTCCTTAGGGCTTATCCTCCGGCTCTTCCTCTCCGGGCCAGCAATCACCCGGTCTATGGACTCCTCAAACTCCTGCATTTCAATAACTTTGCTGTCCTGCCTGGCAGCCAGAATAGCTGCCTCATTGACCAGGTTGGCTAGGTCAGCGCCGCTAAAACCGGCGGTCTGTTTGGCTAGTACCTCTAGATTGACTGATTCAGCCAGTGGCTTACCGTTGGAATGAACCTTAAGGATTGCTATTCGACCATTGATATCCGGTCGGTCTAGGATTACTCGACGGTCAAAGCGCCCAGGGCGGAGTAAAGCCGGGTCGAGTATGTCAGGTCGGTTGGTAGCAGCGAGGATAATCACGTTAGTATTGGTGTCAAAGCCATCCATCTCCGTCAGAATCTGGTTAAGGGTCTGCTCCCTCTCATCATGACCGCCGCCCAGCCCGGCACCACGATGACGACCTACAGCATCAATCTCATCTATGAAGACAATGCACGGGGCATTACGTTTGGCCTGGTCAAAGAGGTCACGCACCCTAGAGGCACCAACGCCAACAAACATCTCCACGAATTCGCTGCCACTGATAGAAAAGAAGGGTACCTCAGCTTCACCAGCTACTGCCCGCGCTAGTAGTGTCTTTCCCGTCCCTGGAGGACCTATCAGCAGCAACCCCTTTGGGATACGGGCTCCTAACCTCTGAAACTTCTCACGCGACTTGAGGAATTCTATTACTTCATGTAACTCTTGCTTGGCTTCCTCTACCCCGGCGACGTCATCAAAGGTTATCGTTGGCGTATGAGCTGGAAACAATCGAGCTCGGCTGCGACCAAAGCTCATAGCCTGGCTATTAGCTCCCTGTGCCCTGCGGAAGAGGAAGAACAGCAAACCGCCAAAGAGGATGAGGGGGAGGAAGTTAAGCGCCATATTGCCCCAGTTAATCCCTGACGGTTTTACCGTTGGCCCTCCTTCCTCAAAGACATACCCTAGTTCTTGGAGTTCAACTACACCTAGGGCACCGATAATTGTTTTTAGCTCTACATCCTCGGTGGTGGTCATGAGTAACTGTTCACCATCGATTACACTCTCCGCTATCTCGCCCCGCTGGGACATGGCAATAGCTTCACCCAGTTTGATTTCCTCAGGTTTTTGAGTCATGGGTGTGAAATAGGCAAAGAGAGCCATCGCAGAAATAGCAATAACGATAAATACTATCAGATTACGATTCCAAACCATTTTCGTCCTTTATCTTAAGCAGTAATAATTAGCTTAAACTATTAATGCGCTTATATTATATCAAAAATAATGTAAAGTGGGAAATTTCGCCAATACTCTTAATCTGATTTCAGCAGGGCATTGTAGGTGGCTTGCAAAAGTAGGGCATCCTCTTCCAAGTTGGGGCTTTCGCAGATAACAATACCCTCGGCCTGGTGCTCCTTTAGTGCCTGGAGAAGTTCAACATACCGCAGGTCTGACTCTTTTAGGTTCAGATGTTTTATTTCCCCCTTTGCCCCGTAGTGAATACCGGAAACATGAATGTGCATATCATCTAAAGCGGCTCGACCCAACCGCTGTTCGATTTGCGACAGAATGGAGGCAAACTCGGGGTAGGAATTGAACTTCCCCGTCCGAGCGTGCCAGTGAGCAAAGTCTATGCAAATGGATAATCCTTCAAGCTCAGTGCACAGGTCGAAGACTTCCTCCAGGGTGCCAAACTCAGAGTGCTTACCCATAATCTCCGGTCTAATCCTTACTTGATTGTTTTCCCTTTTAAGCTGGTTTAGTGTTTCTGCTAAATATTTTTTTACGGTATCATAGACCTTTTCCGGTGGGTCGCCGAGATAATAACCGGTGTGGAAAACCACGCTTTCAGCCCCACATAGAGAGGCAATGCGGGCTGTCTGTAATAGTCGCTCCTGACTAGCCTTTACCTTTTCCGGCTCACGGGCGTTAAGGTTGATATAATAGGGGGCGTGAGCTGATAGCTTGATGCCTTTCTTGGTTGCTATTTCCGCTATCAGGGAAGCCCCCGCCTCCCCCATTTTTACCCCACGGACAAATTCTATCTCCATGCAGCCCAGCCCCAGCTCGGCAATACGCTCAATTCCTGAGGCGGTGGTTTTGGGTTTGGCGCTGAGGGGAACGCCGCCGGTTCCAAAAAGTAGCTCCGCCATCTATTTCCGCTCCATCTCTATTTTGAGGGTGAGTATATCACAATTATTGTGTTTGCTCGATTACTGCCTCAACCTTACTCTCTATGGTTATTGGCTTATCACGGCGGTCATCAATTTTGATGGTGGTGAGTACTCGTTTTGCCCCTTGAGCAAAGGGGGCTTCATGCATCCTCTGGGCTAGCTCAAGTACCCGCTCCAAGGGCCCCTGAATAATTGTCCCCATGGCTGTAAGCTGGTACCTTATGTCTGTGGCTTGCTTAATGACATCGATGCAGGCAGCAACGTAGTGGCTGAGGCTGGTGCTGGCTGTACCTAAAGGGATAACACTTATTCCGGCAATAACCTCCTTTGGCATGATACCTTCCCCCCTTTCATTGATTTTTATTATAGCTTCAATAGCTGAAGTTGATAAAATAGGGCG
>DAOWAU010000095.1 GCA_030634425.1 Dehalococcoidia bacterium | reverse complement strand
CTCATTGCCGGGATGCTGTTCTTCAGGTCCCGGCAGCTTTCGGGGGAAATACTGGAGCTGGAGCAGGCCCAAAAGCGCGCCAAAAAGCACAAAAGAGGGTGAGGTCACCTGATTATCTATGCTCTCCCAGCAATCTCATTATACAGCTTGATTACTAGCTCTCCGTCCTTTATTAACTCAAAGGCTTCAGAAAACTCCTTAAAATGCGGCGTTGCGCAGTGGTAGACAAAGTCCTCGCTACTCTTGTATTTCTCATAGACAAAGAACTTGGACGGGTTATCTATACTGCGGTGGAATACATAGGTTATCACGCCCGGCTCCTCAAGCACCTTGGGCACGAGCTTGTTAACTTCTTGCTCGAGTTCGTCTCCCTTGCCATCGAGTACCTTTAGCATTGCCGCAACAACTAGCATTGTCGACTTACCTCCCTGATAGCATTCGGGCGGCTTATCCGCTGTTTTTAACCACGTAGTTCCTCAAGGTGCCAACGCTGTCTATCTCAATCTCTACGGTATCCCCGGGATACATGGGGCCGATGCCGCTGGGGGTGCCGGTAGCGATAATATCCCCCGGCACCAGGCTCATCACATTAGTTATGAAGTTTATCAACTCAGGAATGGAATAGATGAGGTCGCTGGTATTGCCTCGCTGTTTGAGTTTCCCATTTAGATAGGTTTCCACGGTAACATTTTGTGGGTCGAGTTCAGTCTCAATGCAAGGTCCTATAGCGGCAAAGGTGTCAAAACCCTTGGCTCTGGTCCACTGTCGGTCCTTCTTTTGAAGGTCGCGGGCGGTGACATCGTTAAAGCAGGTGTAGCCCAGGACATAGTCCAGTGCATCTTTTTGTGATACCCCCCAGGCTGGTTTCTTAATCACCACCCCCAGCTCGCCCTCGTAGTCAACCCTGGTTGAGATGGAGGGATAAACGATATTATCCTCGGGCCCTATCACCGCGGTTGATGGTTTCAGGAAGATGAGGGGGGCATTGGGCAGGGGGGAACCAAGCTCTTTAGCGTGGTTGTGGTAGTTAAGCCCTAAAGCTACTATTTTAGAAGGGGTGCATGGCGGCAGAAGTTTAACCTCGCTTAGCTGGTAGCTATGGTCGGAGGCTTCAAGATGGCGAAACGGCTTGCCCTCAAGGCACTGTATACTTTCACCGGTTAATATGCCGTATTCAACCCTCTGGCCAGCGGTAAAACGCACAATCTTCATGGTCGAAGAGCAAGTTTACACCTTTCATTCATTGATTTCAAGCGGTGGGTATTTAGAAGCGGGGTTTACACAGGATCTCTTTAACCTTGAGGTCAAAGAAGCGGCGGGCGTTGACCGGCTTTAGCACCACTGCGGTATCGGCGCCCCGCCCCGTTCCGGCTATGCAGATGATGTCCTCATCGGTGCGCACCAGCCCGGCATCAGCCGCCATCAGGGCTATCTCGCAGGTGACCTTTATCCCCTGACCGAAGGTGCGCAGGCTATTGGCAATGATATCCCCGATGGTTACGGTATCGAATTTGGTGCGCAGGGCTCGGCTAACCCCGGAAAAGGCGTGGGTGGCGGTCAGCATTATACCCCCTTTGCTCTCCACTATTTTTCTATTCTCCTCGGTGAATTCCTGGGTATCGGGCTCATGCATGCCGGCGACATGGCTCACCACGATAACCCTTAATCCTTTCAGGGCAGCCATAGCCTTGACTGCGGTATCCCCTGTTGTCGATGCCACCAGTATGCTGTTGATACCCAGCTCTTCTGCTCGCTGTCTGGCAATGCGGAGCGTCACCTCGGTATTCTCACTGCCCGGTTTTTCAAAGTAGACTATCTTCGATTCCATCACTGTCTCTCCCTCCGGTATGTTTCTGGCTTTCCCCCCAATTTTACCATATTGCCTAGCTATAGGGAGTGTGGTATATTTTATCCATAGTGGAAGCTAAAATTGAGTTTATTGCCTCGGGTGATGTCGCCTCCCCTGAGGGGTTTTGTGCTGGAGCCGTATGTGCTGGGATAAAAAGGGGTGATGCCCTTGACCTTGGCATCCTCTTTTCGGAAGCGCCGTGTGTGGTTGCGGCTTTATTTACCACTAATCGAATTAAGGCAGCCCCTGTAGTTCTATCGCAGCAGAGGTTACAATCGGGGAGGGCGGTGGCGGTGGTGGTAAATAGTGGCTGTGCCAATGCCTTTACTGGAGAGCATGGGCTTGCTGATGCTGCTGAGATGGCGCAGCTGGCTGCTGACAATGTTGGGGTATCGCCAGAGGACGTTCTGGTGGCGAGCACCGGGGTAATTGGGCAGCGGTTGCCCATGGAGTTGATAGAAACGGGCATAGAGAAGATTACCACTTCTAAGGGCGGCGGTGGTAAGCTGGCGAGGGCAATGATGACTACTGACACCGTGCCCAAGGAGGCAGCGGTAGCCGTCAGTGTTGGCGACACTGAGTTCGCTATTGGTGGGGTAGCCAAAGGCTCGGGGATGATTCATCCTGACCTGGCTACTTTGCTCTGTTTCCTCACCACCGATGCTGCCGTGGACATAGATTTTCTCAGGCTCTCGCTGCGGAAGGCGGCGGATGTCTCCTTTAATATCGTCTCCATTGATGGGGATACCAGCCCCAGCGATATGATGCTGATAATGGCTAACGGAATGAGGGGCAATAAGCCCATTTCGTCGGGAACTAAGGAGGCTGATGCCTTTCAGCAGGCCCTTGACCAGCTCTGTATCTATCTGGCTAAGGGTGTCGCCCGTGATGGCGAGGGGGCGACTAAGCTTATTGAGGTTACTGTCGGTGGGGCAGCCAGTGCTGTTGAGGCGAGGTTGGCTGCCCGGACAATAGTAGGTTCGCCTCTGGTGAAGGCGGCAATATATGGTGGCGACCCTAACTGGGGGCGGATTGTGGCGGCGGCGGGGCGGAGCGGGGTGGAGGTGGTGGAATCAAAGATTGACCTTTATATCGGTGATATCTGTGTGGTAAAGGCTGGTTCCTCCTTAGCCTTTTATAGGGATGAGATGGTAAAGATACTGCGCAGCGATGAGGTTTTGATAAACTTACAGCTTAATCTGGGTACAGCTACAGCCACTGCCTGGGGCTGTGACCTATCTGAGGAATATGTAACTATTAACAGCCAGTATATGACATGAGGGGTGAGATTGAATAAGGTTATCGTAGTTAAGCTTGGGGGTTCTACCTTAGGCAATCATGATACCACTATTGAGGACATCGTTTATCTCCAGCAGCATGGTAAATCGTTGGTTGTGGTCCATGGTGGTGCCAAGGTAAGCACTGGGTGGCTTTCTCGCTTAGGAATTGCCACCAGATTTGTCGATGGCGAGCGGGTGACTGATAAGGCGACGCTGGAGGTGGTTACTGCTGCTCTCGCTGGGTTGGTCAATAAGGAGATTGTCGCTGCCATTAACAACCTGGGAGGGCGAGCTGTAGGTATCAGCGGTGTGGATGGGGCTTTGATTCAGGCTAAAATTAAGAGTGAAGAGATGGGCTATGTGGGT
>DAOWAU010000123.1 GCA_030634425.1 Dehalococcoidia bacterium | reverse complement strand
CACGGTAGCCTTTACGGCTACACGCGCTTTCCAGGCGCGCCTGTTAGGCCACTCCAGCACCTCTCCACTATAGCAAATAGTGGCGGAGAGGGTGGGATTCGAACCCACGCTCGCCAAAGGCGAGACCGCTTTTCGAGAGCGGCACCATAAGCCTCTCGGTCACCTCTCCACTTAATTATTTTAATGTAAATAGAGCTAAAATGGAAGGATGGCTGGCATTTGGGACATAAGATAGTATAATAGAGTACATGAAATGAACCCTGTTTTTTGCGGTGGCAATCTCTGTGCTTCTTGCTAAAGATAAGATTTGCGCCCAAGTTTATACCTACTTTGGAGGATACGCAGAGTTAGGGAGCGACTTTACTTCTGGTGAGAGATATACCATCAATGTTAACGATAAAATGACCACTTTTGTGATGCCATAAGAACAGGAGCCTCAAGATTTGGTTTGGTTAAAGTTTGCTGCCTGTGTAGTTATCATCCTGTTCGCTGGGACAAGGCTAGCCCGATACGGGGACGCTATCGCTGAGAAGACAGGGTTGGGGAGGATATGGATAGGGCTGGTGCTCCTAGCTGCTATTACCTCTATGCCCGAGCTGGTTACTGGGGTGAGTGCTGCTGCCTTAGTCAAGCTTCCTGACCTAGCCCTGGGCAACCTCTTTGGGAGCTGCCTGTTTAATCTCCTTATCTTAGCCGTATTGGACGTCCTTTACCGCCCTGCCCCCATTTTGAGCCAAGCGAGCCCAAGGCATATGCTATCGGCAGGCATGGGCATACTGCTTATTGCTGTCGCTGCCGGAAGTATACTCACTGGAGGGAGGTTCTCTGGATTAGCTGCGGGATGGGTGGGTGCCCCAAGCATCATTATCGCTTCATTATATCTAGCCGGAATGTGGTGGGTATTCCGCTCCGAGCGTGGTCGCCAGCCGCAGCCAGTAGAGGCTGCTTCCCTTCAATACAAAGAGCTTTCCAAAAAGACGGTGTACCTCAGGTTCACCTTGGCAGCGGCAGCCATTATTGGCGCAGGAATATGGTTAGCATTTATCGGTGAGGAGCTTGCCGCCACCTATAATTGGCACGCTAGCTTTGTTGGCAGTCTATTTCTGGCAATTACCACCTCGATGCCCGAGTTAGTGGTCACCATCGCTGCCCTCCGTTTAGGGGCTATAGATATGGCAGTCGCCGATATATTAGGCAGCAACATGTTTAACATCGCCATCATCGCCCCGGTTGACGCGTCCTATAAGCCAGGCTCTCTCCTCGCCTCGGTGTCACCTGCTCATCTCACTACAGCGGCAGTAACAATAATAATGAGCCTGCTGGTTATTCTCGGTCTCCGCTTCCGGCAAAGGCGCAAGCCCTTCTTCATCGGCTGGTACACTCCGGTCTTAATCGGGCTCTATATCTTTGGCGCCTATGCCTTATTCCAGGGTATAGTTCCGGGATGAGCCCTCGGGAGAGCTGGGGGTAGGATTCGAACCTACGCTCTTCGGGTTATGAATCCGAGGAATTTGAGTTACGGCAGGTGAGCAATAATTTTCCGATATTCATCCTCACCGAAGGCACGGAGGGTTTCGGTGCGCATATTGCCCAGAGAATCGAGGGTGAGGGCAGCCTTAGCTATAGTTTCATAGTTCCGTGCTTCGACTATGAAGACCATATCATAGTGACCCATCAATAGATAGAAGTCTTTTACCTTTGCCCCCAGGTCCTGAAAAACTTCCCTGGCTGTATCGACGAAGCTAGGACTATCCTTAATATTCCGTACGCCTGCTCCGGTAAGATGGAACAGCATCATATAAGTGGCCATTGCTCTACCTCCTTTTCCATAAGATTCCCATTCTCACTACTATAGCTATATTAAGCTCATGCTCGCTGGCAGTCAAGAAATCTAACAGGTGTAAAGTCGCCCACCGATATTCTTTCGGGATGAGGCAAAGCAGAGGCATAGCGACAGCAAGTTCATTTGAGGTAAAATGAATAAACAAGTGATGAAATCAAAGTTCTTGGGTGCTTTAGTGGGTACTGGGGTAGGGGATGCCCTAGGGGCACCATTTGAGGGCCGATGGCAGGTTAGTCCCGAGCAGGTTGAAGCAGTAGCCGAGAAGCTGGAGGCTCTAATCTACACCGATGACGCTCATATGATGATCGGCATGGCTGAATCGCTGATTAAATCCGAAGGCTTTGACGGCAGAGATATGACATATACCTTTATCAGGAATTATGAGCTTGAGCCCTTCCGAGGCTATGGACCGGGACCACCCCGCATTTTCCGAGCGATAAGAGCTGGCGCTGCCTGGGACACCGCCGCCCAAGAATTATATGGTGGCGGTTCCTTCGGCAATGGTTCGGCGATGAGAATCGCCCCCGTAGGGGTGTTTTATCATGATGACCCAGCAATGCTCAGAGAAGTCGCCTATAAATCAAGCCAGATTACCCATGCCCATACACTGGGCAAGGAAGGGGCTGCCTTACAGGCTTACGCCATTGCTCTGGCAGCAAACCTTGCCCCCCAGACATCCTTCGACCAAGGCGGCTTCTTAACTAAGCTAACCGACTTCATAGAAGAGGCAATCTATAAGGAGAAACTGGATAAAATAAAGGAGCTTATTGCTCAGCCGGATAGGGCTAGAGCTGCTATGGAACTGGGGAATGGAATTGAAGCGTTTAATTCAGTACCCAGTGCTATATACTCCTTTTTAATCCATCACGATTCTTTTGCCCAGGCTGT
>DAOWAU010000065.1 GCA_030634425.1 Dehalococcoidia bacterium | reverse complement strand
CTACAGTAGCCATCGGCGCCTTTGACGATGAACCAGTGAGAGAGGTGCTGCAGCTGGATAAGCAGTATAAACCCCTATATATCATGCCCATAGGCAGACCGGCTAGAGGCTAACACCGACCGAGCCAGCCACAGGGTCAATTGACAAGCCCAAGGTTTAATATTATCATCAGAAAGCTATGGCAAAAACAATAGAAGAAATAAACGAGAAGATTGAGCAGGGCAAGGCGGTAGTAGTTACCGCTGAGGAGATAATAGGCCTGGTTAAAGAGAAGGGTGTCAAGAAGGCAGCGCAGGAGGTGGATGTAGTTACTACCAGTACCTTTGGTCCCATGTGTTCCTCCGGCGCCTACTTTAATATTGGGCACGCCAAGCCACGAATAAAGCTGGGGGGAGGCAGGGTCTATCTCAATGATGTCCTAGCCTATGCCGGTTTAGCCGCTGTAGATGTCTTCATTGGGGCTAACGCTCTCCCCGATGACGACCCCAGAAACAGAATCTTCCCTGGTGAATTCAATTATGGGGGCGGTCATGTAATCGAGGAGCTGGCAGCGGGAAAGGATATCAGACTGGTAGCCACCGCTTAGGGCACGGATTGCTACCCGATAAAAAAGCTGGAAACCTGGATAAACATAAAAGACCTCAATGAGGCAGTGCTATTTAACGTCAGGAATGCCTACCAGAATTACAATGTAGCGGTAAACCTCTCCGATAAGACAATCTATACCTATATGGGTATGCTAAAACCGGAGTTGGGCAACGCTAACTTTTGCAGTGCTGGACAGCTCTCTCCCCTACTGAATGACCCATACTATAAGACCATTGGCATCGGGACAAAGATATTCCTCGGCGGTGGCACAGGCTTCGTTGCCTGGCAGGGTACTCAGCATAATCCCGGTGTGCCTCGCACCGAGAAGGGCATGCCCAAAGGAGGGGCAGGCACTCTGGCAGTAATCGGCGATTTAAAGCAGATGAGCGCCAAATGGCTGGTAGGAACAAGCATGTTCGGCTATGGCTGCTCTCTAACTGTAGGCATCGGGGTTCCCATCCCCATAATCTCCGAAGAAACCCTGCAATATACTGCGGTAACTGATAGCGACATCTCCGCCCCGATTGTAGATTATTCCAAGGCATATCCCCAGTTGGAATCAGGTACCCTGGGTGAAACCAATTATGCTCAATTGAAGAGTGGCAAGATAACGATTCGGGGTAAGGAGGTGCCCACCGCTTCCCTGTCCAGCTATTCAAAGGCGATAGAAATCGCCACCATCCTAAAGGAGTGGATAACATCAGGAAAATTCCTCCTGACCAAAGCAGTAGCACCTCTGCCCGGGGTAGAATCAGGGGTAAAATTTAAGCCACTCAAGCAACGCCCGATAGAAGAGTAACCATAGTGCGAAAATGGGGGTGATAGAAACGGCTGTCTCCAAAAGAATAGTTTTACACTTCCCCAGGCGCCTGGTAGACCGACCTATAGTGAGCCGCCTGGTCAAGAATTTCAACCTTGATTTTAATATTCTGAAGGCTTCAGTCACTCCAGATGAGGAAGGCCTGATGGTATTGGAGTTGATGGGGGAACAGGCAGACTACGATAAAGGTATCAGGTATTTAACCGAGGCTGGAGTGAGGATTCAATCGCTTAGCCAGGATGTTCTTCGCAATGAGGAGAGGTGCACCCATTGTGGTGCCTGTATAACTATCTGTCCCACCGGCGCCTTTGAGCTTGACATCGCCACCAGGCAAGTCGCTTTCCACAACGACAAGTGCATAGCTTGCGGACTATGCATCAAGACCTGTCCTCCACGCGCAATGGAGGTACACTTCTAATCAAAATCAATGTATGAGCCTAGAACCTACCGACACTGGATTAAAGGCGGCGATTTAATCTCTTTTAATGTAGTAGTAAAGGAGACAGATCTATATATTCGTGCCTCAACGAACCTGAAAAGTAAAGCCCGCAAGCTGGTATTGAAGTACCGCCATGCCCTGGAAAGATACATCGAGAGGCACCCTGCCTTTCTAACCTCCCTGAAACCCCTCCCTGTCGATGACAACGCCCCGCATATTGTAAAGGCGATGTCAGAAGCAGCAAGCAAAGCCGCGGTTGGTCCTATGGCTTCAGTAGCGGGGGCTATAGCTGAATTTGTTGGCACTGAACTGCTGGCCTTTACGCCAGAGATAATTGTAGAAAATGGCGGTGATATATATCTGAAGAGCCTAGGCAAGAAAATAATAGGCATTTATGCCGGTGAATCGCCGTTAAGCGGCAAGATTGAGCTGGAAATCGACGGGGCAGATACACCACTAGGGATTTGTACCTCTTCAGGAACGGTGGGGCATTCTCTAAGTTATGGGAAGGCTGACGCAGTGATAGTGCTTTCCCAATCAGCCACCTTGGCTGATGCTGCTGCCACTGCTATAGCAAATCTAATTAAACAACCGAGTGACATCCCCGGTGGGATTGAGCGAGCTAAGAGCATTGAGGGGGTATCAGGAGTGATAATCATTCAAGGTGACAAGACGGGGCTTTGGGGCAAGGTGAAAATTTGCTAGGTATCCCTATGAAAGAGAGGCAGAAATGGCAAAACGGCGTATAATGCTTACCCTCCCCGGCGAGCTACATTCCGAGCCCATCATCTACACCCTGGGGCTACAATTCAATCTGGTCATCACTATTCGCCAGGCTGATTTGACGGAAGACAGGGGATGGATAGTATTGGAACTTGAGGGTGAAGATAAAGATATTGATGCCGGGATTACCTGGGCTATCTCTAAGGGAATGCGGGTTGACACCGTAAGTGAGCAGTAGGATATGCTATTCCCTTGGTGATTCCCTTTTCCGAGAAATGGGGGGGCAGCCATACCATACACCCCACCTTTATTTAACCTTAACCAAAATCATAATATCGCCCGGCTGACCATCGGTTATCTGACGGGCATTTCGCAGTCTTACCTTGGTACCAGTTTTTACTCCGGCAGGGATTTTTACTCTTAGTCTTTTGTTCCTCCGCACCAAGTCTTTTTCCAGTCCCTGAGCCGCCTGCTCCTTGGTAATAGCTATTTCATAGCGAACATCCTGACGCTGGGGACGCTGAGCCTGAGCGAATATCTCCTCCAGGTTAATCCCTCTGCGACTTCCAAATCTGACTCCCTGTGAGCCACCAAACCCATGGCTAAATACCCTGAAGGAAAAGCTCTTATCCCGTAGAGCATCGCCAAAGATATCATCCAAGAAATCGAAGCTAAGGTGAGACCCGCCAAAGCGCTTCATCAGGTCTTCAAAAGTGGTTCGGGTATAAGGACTAGAAAAGATATCACCAACATCGCCTACAGTGCCAAACTGGTCATATTCCCTTCTCTTCTCCGGGTCACCAAGAACGGCATAAGCCTCATTTATCTCCTTAAATTTGTCGTTGGCTTCCTTTTCCTTCCCCTGATTACGGTCAGGGTGATATTTCATTGCTAGCCTACGGTACGCCCTCTTGATGGCCTTTTCGTCGGCATCCCGGCTAACACCAAGGATTTCGTAGTAGTCCTTCCTCCTCATAAGCCCTCCCCCCAAACCTCATTCGCTACCGCTGAGCAGAATAGAATCATCCTTGAACTGCTCGCCAGCGGCCTTTTCAAAGGCATTGACCAGATCACTAACAGTAAGCGTCTTCTTGTCTGCTTCACCCATATCCACCACAATCCTGCCCTTATGCATCATAATCAGCCTATTACCATAACGTAAGGCAAGCTCCATATTATGGGTAACCATGATAGCGGTCACATTCTCCCGCTCGATAATGGCATCACTTAACCCAAGCACCGTTTGGGCTGTCTTGGGGTCCAGGGTAGCGATATGCTCATCGAGGAGGAGGATGGCTGGCCTGCTTACAGTAGCCATGACCAAGGCTAAAGCCTGCCTTTGCCCCCCGGAAAGAGTGCCCACTGGGGTATTCAACCTGTCCTCCAGACCCAAACCCAGGCCAGCCAATGCCTCACGGAATAGCTGCCTCCGATCCTTGTTAATAGCAGTTCTTAGTCCCCTCCGCTGCCCCCGCAACAGGGCCAAGGAAAGGTTCTCCTCAAGGCTAAGCTTACGCGCCGTTCCCACCTCGGGTTCCTGCCATACCCTGCCAACATAGGCAGCTCGCCGATACTCCTCCAGGTTGGTAACATCGTCACCATTAATGACCACCTTACCCCCTCTTTCTGGCGGATAGACGCCAGCGACAATATTGAGCAAGGTGGATTTCCCAGCCCCATTGCTGCCGATAATAGTAACAAAGTCCCGGTCATATACATCAAGATTGACACCATTAAGAGCTATGACCTCATCCATAGTGCCCCGGGCAAATACCTTGCTCACATTTCTGAGCTGAAGTATACTGTTACTTTCAATTGTACCCATCGTCAGTACCCTTTCACCATCTCACCGCTGGTGGTATCCACTCACCACGCATCTTTTTCCGGATGTATGGAACCGCCAACACTATAATCACCAAAACGGCGGTAATCAATTTCAAATCACCGGGGGCCATCCCCAACCTAAGGGCAAGGGTTATGAATAATCGATAGCAAAAAGCACCGCCTACTGCTGCCAGCAGAAGCCTAGCCACACCCTTGGGGCGGAATACCCCCTCACCAATTATCACCGATGCCAAGCCCATTACAATCATTCCTATCCCCATCCCCACATCAGCAAACCCCTGACCCTGGGCTACCACAGCACCGGCG
>DAOWAU010000129.1 GCA_030634425.1 Dehalococcoidia bacterium | reverse complement strand
TCCGTCTAGCATCAATTGAGAAAAGCCGATAATGACATTGAGTGGGGTGCGCAACTCGTGAGACATAGCGGCCATAAATTCAGATTTTAGCCCGTTTGCCTTCTTCAATTCTTCATTGGCTTCAAACAACAGTCTGTTAGAGCACTGCAAACTCTCCACAAGCCTTTTGTTCTCTAGAGAGAGCCTCTGCTGCTTGAGGGCGTTGACGATGGCGGTTTTCATCTCATCTGGATTAACGGGCTTGACAAAATAGGCGTAGGCACCCTGGTTTACGGCATCTACCGCTGTCTCCACACTGGCACAGTCGGTCATTATGATTACCGCCGCATCAGGGTTTATTTCCTTAGCTAGCTCCAGTATCTCTATTCCCCCAACATCGGGCAATTTTATATCTGTAATAACAGCATCAAAGGGGCTCCTCAGTATTGTCTTCAGAGCATCAGCCCCCTTTTTTAATCCGGTAACCCTGTATCCGGCATCCTTCAGTATGCCGCACAGGGTTGCCCTCGTGTCAGCCTCAGCCTCTACTATCACAATAATAGACGGCGCTGACATTATCCCGTCTTTACCCTCCTTATGTTCTCAACCAGTGCTATTACCTTCTTCATATCAAAGGGCTTGTATATGCAGGCATAAGCACCCTCCCTCACTGCCCTGCTTACCAATTCCTCCTCACTACAACCGCTCATCATAATCACTGTTGCCTTGGGGTCAATTTTTTTAACCTGCACAAAGGTCTCAACACCATTCATATCAGGTAGGCTCACATCCAAAAAGATGATGTCATAGTGCTGGCTCCTTACCATCTCTATCGCTTCAGCCCCGTCCTTGGCAGTAGCCACCCGGTATCCCTTATCCTCCAGTATTGCCTTGAGGGCTTTTCTATCGGCAAACTGCTCGTCAACCACCAGTATGAGAACATCTTTAAGCAACTCTTCAATGATAGCTATGATTCTATCGATATCAAATGGCTTATAGACAACGGTGTAGGCGCCCTCCTCCAAGGCTTCCTTCACCAAATCCTCCACCGAGTAGGCAGTCATCATAATTACCGCCGCCTTCGGGTCAATCTTCTTGACTTCTCTGAAGGTCTGAACCCCATCTATCCCCGGCATCTTTATATCCATAAAGATAGCATCAAAGTGAGTCTTTCTTACCGCTTCAATAGCCTGATAACCGTTCTCCACCATGACCACATTGTGCCCTTTGTCCTCAAGTATTGCTCCCAGGGTCAGGCGTATCCTCCGAAGGTCATCAACCACCAGAATATTGGTTTTCCCCATTATTTACCTCCAATGTTGATCTTCTGTTCTCTCTTAAGCGGCAACTTTACGTTAAAGGTAGTGCCTTTTCCTACCTTGCTTTTTACCTCGATGTTTCCCTCATGCCTGTCGATAATTGCCTTGCACACAGCCAGGCCCAAACCGATGCCCTTGGCTTTAGTGGTGAACAGGGGGTCAAAGATTTTGTCAACGGATTCCCCGGGTATCCCACAACCGGTATCGGCAACTTCCACCTCCAGAAACCCGCCTTTCTCTCTGGCACTCACTGTCAGTTTGCCTCCCTCGGGCATTGCCTGCACAGCATTGGTAATTATATTTACAAGCACCTGATGAACCTGGTCAGGGTCTATTTCAACCTCGGGCAGGTCGGCGTCCAGCTTTTTAACTACTTCTATATTCTCTGGAATGGGCGTTCGTGACAGGGCGTCCTCAATCACCTTCTCTATCTTGGCTGGTGACACTGAAGGCTTCCCGATGCGGGAAAATCCCAGAAGGTCGTTGATGATTTCATTGGAGGCACTTATTTCATCATCTATAATGTCAAGAAACTCCATAACCCGCGGCTCTTCCTGCCCCAGCTCACTCTTGGCTACCTTCCCTTTTATATAGTAAACGGCGTTCTTAATTGCCCCCAGGGGGTTCCTGAGCTCGTGTCCCACCCCTCCCGCCAGTTGCCCTATAGCCGCCAGCTTTTCCGAGCGAATCAGCTTCTCCTGCGTCTCTCTCAGCGCCTTCTCCATCCGCTTGCGCTCAGTGATGTCCCTTATGACAGCAATGATGCCCACTGGGTTACCGGAAGCATCCTTTAGCACACTGGCATTCAGTTCGGCGAGAACCTCAGTACCATCTGACCTCAGGACGCTAGTTTCGAAGTTAGTAACTTTTTCTTTAGTCAAGATCTCTTGTATGACTAGTGCTGCCCTCTCGACATCGTGGGGAGCAGTAATGTTAAGGGGAGTTAGCCCGGCGATATCCTCGGCACTGTCATAGCCCAACATCTCCACTATTACATCGTTGACTTCGATAATAATACCGCTTGAGTCCATGATTGCTATGCCGTCAACGACAGAGTCAAACATACACTGTAACCTTTCCTTTGACTCCTGCAACGCCACCTCCGCCCGCTTGCGCTCGGTGATGTCGAAATTACACTCTATCATCTGGATTACATTTCCTTCATTATCAAAAATGGGATAGCCATGAACTTCAGCATTTCTGGCATTACCATCTTCATCATAAT
>DAOWAU010000009.1 GCA_030634425.1 Dehalococcoidia bacterium | reverse complement strand
TGCTTGCATTCTTTGCCTCCCTTGTTGGGTATTTTGGTGCAAAGATAAACCATTCCACTCTATGATGTCAATAGCTATTCAGGGCATAACTTGAATATCTCTACAAATGATTTAAGTTTCATAGCTATTATATGATAATATTATGTGGTATGGGCGATATGATTAAGCAACTGGCTGTTCTAGGTTCAACCGGCTCTATAGGGCAGCAAACACTAGAGGTAGTCCGTGCCTTGCCTCATAGGTTTCGCATAGTTGCCCTAGCCGGAGGGAAGAATATCGATTTACTGGGCAAACAAATCAATGAGTTTAACCCCAGGTTTGTTTACTTCCAGGATAGGAAGGCACTGGCTCGCCTGGCTGATGCCGAATATGAATTCCTAACCCTGGAAGACATTGCCCAGCATCCCGAAGTGGACACTGTTGTTATCGCTACGTCAGGGAGAGCAGGATTAAGCCCGACACTGGCTGCGGTAAAAGCTGGTAAAAATGTTGCCCTGGCCAACAAGGAATCATTAGTTATGGCGGGCGAGATTATCACCAAGGAAGCAAAACTAAATAAAGCCTGGATTCTGCCTATTGATAGCGAGCACAGTGCTATCTGGCAATGCCTTAACGGCGAAACACGTCCAATAGCTCAGCTTATCCTGACTGCCTCAGGGGGACCCTTGCTGCACTTTTCACCAGCCCAGCTAAGTGAGGTTACCATTGAGCAAGCTCTCAGACATCCCTCGTGGCAAATGGGGAAAAAGGTTACCATTGATTCAGCTACCCTGATGAATAAAGGGCTTGAGGTCATTGAAGCCCATTGGCTGTTTGACATGCCTTTTGAGAATATTGAGGTGCTTATCCATCCCCAGAGCATTATCCACTCTATGGTAGAATTCATAGATGGCTCAATCAAAGCCCAGTTAAGCTACCCTGATATGCGCATTCCCATTCAATATGCTCTATCTTACCCCGAACGTCTGCCCAATCCTCAACTCCCCCGACTTAACTGGGACTCTATCGATAATCTGACCTTTGAGCAACCTGACCTTGACGCCTTCCCCTGCCTTAAGCTAGCCATTGAGGCAGGAAGGCAGGGAGGAACCTATCCGGCAGTACTTTGTGCTGCTGATGAGGCAGCTGTTGAACTTGCCCTGTCGCACAGAATCAAATTTATTGATATTGCGCATCTTGTCGGGCGGGCATTGGAACAGCACCGATTCATACCTCGTCCAACTCTGGAGGAAATTATGGCGGCTGATACCTGGGCCAGAGAGAAAGCCCGGCAACTCGCCGCTGGAGATTGACCATGCCAACTACTATAGCAGCCTTTATTGGCATTCTCACCGGACTTATCCTCGCCCATGAGTTTGGGCATTTTATTACTGCCAAAGCATTCAGGGTAAAGGTGCACGAATTCGGCGTTGGCTTCCCCCCACGATTATTCTCGGTAAAACGAGGGGAAACAAAATATTCACTAAACGCCATTCCATTGGGCGGATTCACCAAAATGGCTGGCGAAGAAGACCCCAAGGCACCACGAAGCTTATCCGGTAAGCCCGTTGGCATCAGGCTACTAGTTCTCAGCGCCGGCTCACTAATGAACATCATCCTCCCTCTTCTCCTCTTCTCCATCGCCTTCATGATTCCCCATAACCAGGTAGTAGGGCAAGTATTGATAACAGAAGTAGCTCCCGATTCACCGGCAGCCAAGGCTGACATTGAACCCGGAGATACCATCCTCAGTATAAACGAGAATCCAGTGCAAAATATCGGTGACCTGCACCGCTATATTCAGCTCAACCTGGGCAGAGAGGCTACCATACTGCTCAGGCATGACGATTCAACTACAGAAAATATTCAGGTAGTGCCAAGATGGAAGCCCCCAGAGGGTCAAGGGGCGATTGGCATTACCGTCAATGTGCCAAATTACACTATTGTTCGTCAGCATGAGCCCCCGTGGAGAGCAGCGCCCATGGCAACATCTGCCTGTATAGAGACCTTCATTCTATTCAAGAACGGGATACTCGGTATAATTGCTGGGACAGTGCCGCTGGCAGTGACTGGACCGGTGGGTATCGCTCAAATCACTGGGGAGGTAGCTAAGGCTGGGATGAGCCCATTACTGGAATTTGCCGCCTTTCTCAGCATAAACCTAGCTATAATCAATATCTTCCCCCTCCCCGCCCTGGATGGTGGCAGGATTACATTTGTCCTCGTAGAGTGGATTCGTCGAGGTAAACGCATATCACCAAAGACAGAGGGGCTGGTGCATTTTATTGGCTTCGCTGCGTTGATCGGAGCCATTATGGTAATAACCTACCATGATATCGCTCGCATCATAAGCGGAGGCAGCGCAATACCATGAATCCCAGACGAGTCAGCAAACCCATTCAGATCGGCAAGGTAACTATCGGGGGTGATGCCCCGATTGTGGTGCAGTCTATGACTAAAACAGATACTCGTGATGTTATGTCAACTATCACCCAAATCAAAGAGCTCGAAGATTGTGGCTGCCAGCTAGTGCGGGTGGCTGTGCCTGATGCCGAATCCGCTGAGGCGATACGAGAGATAAAAAGGGGCGTTTCCCTGCCTATAGTAGCTGACATCCACTTTGATTACCGACTGGCATTAATGGCACTGGAAGCCGGTGCTGATGGGCTACGGTTAAATCCGGGCAACATCAGCCAGTCGAAAAAGGTTACTGCCATAGCTCAAGCAGCCAAAGAAAGAGGCATCCCCATTCGTATCGGGGTGAACGCCGGCAGCCTGCCCAAAACAGCCTCTAAACTGACCATCGCTGAGCAGATGGTAGAAGCTGCCCTGCAACAGATAAACCTGCTGGAGAGCCTCGACTTCGACTTAATCAAGGTCTCCCTCAAAGCCTTTGATGTCCCCACCACCATTGAAGCCTACCAGAACATCGCTCAAAAGATACCCTACCCCCTACACATAGGTATCACTGAATCGGGCACACCCCGCAGGGGCGTTATCCGTAGCGCTGTGGGCATCGGCACCCTTCTCTGCCAGGGCATCGGTGATACTATCAGGGTCTCCCTGACAGCTCACCCCAGGGAAGAGGTAATTGCCACCTATGAAATTCTAAAGAGCCTGAACCTGCGTCAGCGCGGCCCTATCTTAGTTAGTTGCCCCTCATGCAGTCGGGCTGAGGTTGATATTATAACACTGGCTGAAGAGGTGGAGGAGGAGCTATCGAAGGTGGACAAACCGATAAGGGTAGCGGTGATGGGCTGCGTGGTCAATGGGCCAGGCGAAGCCAAGGATGCCGACATCGGCATTGCCTGCGGCAAAGGCAGAGCCGTCTTATTCAAGAAAGGTAAGAAGATTGGAGTAATTAAGGAAAAGGATTTTATAACGGCACTAATGAGAGAGGTGGAGAAGTTCTAAGAGGAGGTAGACAAAAAATCTTAAACCTGAGCTACTAGAATATGGCGTCTTAATATGGTTTAATAGTAAGAAACTATCTCCAGCTTTACCAAATAACATATAAGGAGGCGACAAATGGAGAAAACTTGGAAACCAACCACAGCTGGCATCTTGCTCATAATTTCCGGGGCTATTGGCATGGCTAGAGGCGGATTCATGATGGCTCTGGGGGGAATTGTAGGCAGGTTGACCGGGGTGGGCGCCGAAATGAGTGACTTGATGAGCGAATGGCTCGGGGCTTTTCTGCCTGGGACAGTTGATATCCCGTTGCTTGTTATGCGCATAATTAGTATTTCATCATACGTTTTAACCATAATTGGCATCGTATCACTGGTCTTCGGCATAATATCCCTGGTCGGTGGCATCCAGGCCATCAGAAGGAAGGCATGGGGGCTGGCACTTGCCGGCTCTATTTTAGCCATCCCCGCTTCAGCGGTGTTGGGAATACTATCCATTATATTTGTCTCATTGGGAAAGCAGGAATTCACCCAAGATTAACTGAAAAGCAAGCAGTCTGAATTAAAATAAAGTAATTACTCTAAATAACTATATAAAGAACAAGGAGGAAACAAATGGTAAAAACGGCTGGTATCTTGACTATAATTGGTGGTGTTATCGGTATCGTTGCCGGTGCTTTCGCACTTGGCGCCACTGCTGCCCTCGCTGCCCTTACGGGAATGTTTGGGCTTGAAGCAATCGGAGGTGGGTTACTCGCTCTTGGAATAATAGCCTTAATCGGTGGCCTCTTCATCCTGAGAAAGAGAGCTTGGGGGTTTTCACTTGCCGGCGCTATCTGTGCGATGTTCCCCTGCGTTCCTCTAGGCGTAGTGGCTATTATATTTGTCTCAATGGCAAAGAAGAAATTCGCCTGATTCCAAAGGCAAGCAGCCTGAATTAGAATAAGGTAATTATTCCGGATGATTATATCAGGAATAAGAAGGTAACCAATGGTAAAAGCCGGTGGTATCTTGACCATAATTGCTGGTTGTGTGGGTATTGGTACTGGGGCATGGCTCACTCTGATTGCTCCCTCTCTAGGTATGGGTGGTGCCATTGCAGGTGGTATGGCAGGACCAGTCCTAGGAGGGCTTTTGGCTGGATTAGCTGGACTGCTGGGAATGATTGGCGGAGCCGCCATTGGCCTAGGGGTGGTAGCCTTAATTGGTGGCATCTTCGCCTTGAGAAGAAGACTCTGGAGGTTAGCACTCGCCGGCGCTATCCTAGCTATTCCCTGCATGCTCCCGCTGGGGATACTAGCTACTATATTTGTATCAAAGAGAAGAAGGGAATTCGCATAATCTCCTAGGCTAAATAGATTAAGGACTAGACAGGTCAACTGCTAAATTGCGTATATCAAAGCTATTTGGTAAGACTCAGCGTGAGGTGCCGACTGAGGCGGAAACAGTTAGCCACCAGCTGCTACTGAGAGCAGGAATGATATATCAGGTAGCCGCCGGGGTATACTCCTATTTACCTCTAGCCTGGCGGGTACTGAAAAAGATAGAGAACATAATCCGGGAGGAGATGGATAAAGCCGGCGGGCAGGAGCTGATGCTCCCCGTCCTCCAGCCTCTAGAGCTATGGCAGGAAACAGGACGAGACCTGGCTTTTGGCAAAGGGCTGTTTACCCTCTCCGACCGCAGAGACCGCCAGCTGGCTCTGGGCCCAACTCATGAAGAGGTCATTACTGAGCTGGTCAGGTACCATGTTAAGAGTTACCGCGACCTGCCTCTCCTCCTATATCAAATCCAGACCAAATTCCGCGATGAACCCCGTCCCAGGGCTGGATTGCTCCGCGTTCGCGAGTTCACCATGAAAGACCTCTATAGCTTTGATAGCGATGAGGAGGGACTGGACCAGAGCTATAATAAGATGCTCCAGGCGTATCAGAGTATCTATGACCGCTGTGGTTTGCCCTCTGTCTTGGTTGAAGCCGATAGTGGTGCTATTGGCGGCAAGGATTCCCACGAGTTTATGGTCATTACCGAAACCGGTGAAGATGAGATTATTTACTGTCGTAACTGTGGCTACTCAGCTAATACAGACAAGGCTCAGAGCGTCAAAGATAAGCTAGCCGATGAGAAGCCATTGCCTCTGGAAGAAGTTGCCACCCCCGGTATCACCACTATCAAAGGGCTATCAAGCTTTCTTAAGGTGCCTCAAAGTCGTACTCTTAAAGTAGTGTTCTATGTCGCCGATGGTGAGTTTGTTATTGCCGTTATCAGGGGGGACATTGAGATAAACGAGGTGAAGCTAAAAAACGCCCTGCACTGCTTTGAACTCCGTCTTGCCACTGAAGCCGAGGCCAAAGAAGCCGGGATAGTAGCTGGCTCAGCCTCCCCGGTAGGGGTAAGTGGCATTAAGGTTATTGCCGACGATTCTATAACCTCGGGGGCAAACTTCGTTGCCGGAGCTAATAAACCAGATACCCACCTTAGAAATGTCAATTACCCCAGGGATTTCAAGGTTGACCCTATAGCGGATATAGCCCTGGCTAAGGATGGAGAAGGATGCCCCAGGTGTGGCAGCAAATTATTATCTAATCGTGGCATTGAGGTCGGGCATATCTTCAAGCTGGGCACTTTCTTAAGTGAGAAATTAGGGGCATTCTTTACCGACCCCGATGGCGCATCTAAACCTGTCGTCATGGGGTGCTATGGTATTGGTCTGGGCAGGTTACTGGCTGCTGCTATAGAGCAGAATCATGACGATAAAGGCATTATCTGGCCGATGTCCATTGCCCCGTATCACATCTATCTCTGCTCCTTATATGCGGAAAACGATAAAGTAGCCGCTGCTGCTGAGAAGCTCTACACCGAGATGGAAGCTCAAGGCTTGGAGGTGCTTTTCGACGACCGACAGGAATCGCCAGGGGTGAAGTTCAATGATGCCGACCTCCTGGGGATGCCCATCCGGGTGACCATCAGCCCCCGCACCCTGGAGAAAAACAGCGCGGAGGTAAAAAAGCGCTCCGTAAAAGAATCACAGCTGGTGCCACTAGAGGAAGTAGTTACAAGGCTTAAGGAATTAGTGTCAAGCGCGCAGGGTGGCACCAAGCTCGCCAGATAGCTTATCTAGAATCTCCTGCTGAACCTGGTTAACCTCTTCATCAGTCAAGGTGTGGGTTGGGGACTGGAAGGTAATACTGTAGGCAAGGGACTTCTTACCCGGTGGAACCTGCTCGCCAGAGTAGACATCAAATATAGTAACCTGTTTCACCAGGGGAAAGCCTTCGATAATATCCTTTACCCTCTGATGGGTCACCTCAGCATCAACTACTAGGGCGATATCTCTGACTATAGTGGGGAAGAGCGATATCGGCTGGAACATTCTATGCTCTAAAGTGTGAGGTAACAGCGCCGTCATATTGATTTCAAAGAGATAGACAGCCTCAGGGATTTCAAAAGCCTGTGAAACTTTAGGGTGTAGCTCCCCGACAACTCCTAATTTGTTACCGCCGACAACTATAGCCGCCTGCTTAGCTGGGTGCAAGCTTTCGTCCTTACTTTCCTCAAAGCTGGCTTCTATGCCCAAATGGCTGAGTAAGCCTTCAACCATCCCCTTAGCATCGTAGAAATCGAATAACTCGTCTCCGCCATGCCACGATTTCTCCCATCTGAAGCCACTCAGTATACCACACACCACCTCAGGCTCATCTGGCAGGTTCTTCTCCCGAGGTAGATATACCTTGCCCAGCTCAAAAAGCCTGATGCCACCGTCCTCATATCTCCTATTTGCTGAGAGGGCAGCCAACAGGTTGGCTCGCAGGTTAGGGCGGAGATACTCCTGCTCCAGGGTCATGGGGTTGGCGACACGGAGGGGCATAGGCTCGACCGGATGGGGTTCAGGTAGCAGCTTGTTCAGCATTTCCGAGCCGGTTAACGAATAGGTAATCACCTCTTGAAAACCATAACCGATAAGATTGCATCTCACCCTCCGCTTAAGGCCGAGAATAGGGTCAGGACTTTGCTTCGGGATAGATTGAGTCAGCATAGTCGTTGGGATGTTATCATAGCCGATAATACGGACTACCTCCTCTATAAGGTCAACCGCGTGACGTATGTCGCTTCGCCAATAGGGAGCAGTAACCCGAACCCTCGATTTTGAAGTTCCTCTCTGGCAGTCAAAGCCCAGAGAGGTCAATGCTCCTATTATCTGGTCGAGGCTGAAGTCGACGTTCAAAAGGCGATTCACCTGGTCGGTTGATAGCGAGATAGGCTCATACTCCAGTTTGCCGGGATAGACATCAACCAAGCCCTTGGCCGCTTCACCGCCGGCTAGCTGGACAATCAACTGGGTAGCCCGTTTAATGGCAGGCACAGTTAACTCAGGACGGATGCCCCTCTCAAATCGCATACAGGCTTCACTGGGCAGAGACAACACTCTACCGGTATAGTGAATGCTGGCTGGGTTGAAGTTGGCTGCTTCCAGCAATATCGCTGTGGTTCCCGGGGCGACCTCACTATCGGCACCACCCATAATACCAGCAATGCCCACCGCCCTTTTCTCGTCAGCGATGACCAGCATATCCTGAGAAAGGCGCCGTTCCATCCCATCCAGAGTAACCATAGTTTCACCACTATTAGCCCGGCGCACAATAATTTTCTTACCCTCGATTTGGTGATAGTCAAAGGCATGCTGAGGCTGCCCATATTCCAGCATAACGTAGTTGGTAATATCTACAATATTGTTTATCGGTCGCATGCCACATTTCAGCAATCGCTGTTGCAGCCATTGGGGAGACTCAGCCACCTTTACCCCGGTAATTAGAGTAGCGCAATACCTGGAACATAGGTCAGGAGCAGCAATCTCCACTGATACCTGCCGGTCTATGGGCGATGCCGCTTCTCTATACTCAATTTCAGGGAGGTGCAAAGCCTGACCAGTTAGAGCAGCAACCTCTCTAGCGATGCCAATTATAGAGAGGCAATCAGGGCGATTAGGGGTTATATCCATATCAAAGATAACATCACCGAGATGCTCGACCAGTGGCGTGCCAACAGGTGCCTCGGCGGGCAAAACCATAATCCCCTCATGGCTCTCAGAGATGCCCAGTTCCTTTTCCGAGCAAACCATGCCACTGGAGACCACGCCACGAATCTTGGCTGATTTAAGGCGGAATACCTCCCCACTGTGCCCGTCTATAAGCTGAGCACCAACAAAAGCGAAGGCTACCTTGTCACCAAGCTTGAGATTTGGTGCTCCGCAGACAACAGTCTGCTGCTCTGTGCCTAAATCTACGGTAGTTAAGCGAAGGCGGTCGGCATTGGGGTGGGGGTTGATAGCCACTATCTGACCAACGACGATGTTTTCCCAACCCTCGCCAATAACCCGCATCCCCTTGACCTCGGTGCCAGCCATGTTCAATCGGCTGGCTAAGTCAGCGGGGGACAAGGTGATATCCACATATTCCTGCAGCCAGCTAAGAGGAACCTTCATCTATCAAAACTGCCTCAAAAATCTAAGGTCGCTACTATAAAACAGCCTGGTATCTTCAATTCGATAGCGAAGCATAGGCAGGCGGTCAATGCCCATACCGAAGGCAAAACTGGTATAAACCTCGGGGTCAAGACCACCACGCTGAAGCACCTCGGGATGAGTCATTCCGGCACCTAATATTTCAATCCAGCCGGTATTGCCGCACAAGCGGCAGCCCTCGCCACCGCAAACCAAGCACTCTATAGCCATCTCAGCACCAGGCTCAACAAAGGGGAAATAGTCACAGCGAAAGCGTACCTTCCTATCCTCTCCAAAGAAACGGCGAGCAAATTCATAAAGCGTTCCCTTTAAGTCGCTCATAGTAATACCCTTATCTACAACCAGGCCATCAATTTGATAGAACATAGGGGTATGGGTAGCATCGCTAGCCTCATAGCGATAGACCTTTCCTGGTTCAACCACTCTTATTGGAGGACGCATGGTCTCGATAACTCTGGAGGTTACCGAGGTAGTGTGAGTCCGTAGTAGCATAGGTCTCTCGCCGCTATCTGTCTTAAAATCAATCCAGGATGTGGACATAGTATCACGGGCGGGGTGTTCCTTAGGAATATTCAATGCCTCAAAGTTATAATAGTCCCAGTCTACCTCTGGACCCTCCACGACTTGAAAGCCCATAGAGACAAAGATGTCACATATCTCATGAAGTGTTTGAGTAATAGGATGTAAATGACCCCTGAGCAAAGAACGACCGGGGAGGGTAACATCGACATGCTCTTCTTGAGCCGACAGAGCAAGCTCCACTTCCCGCAGGGCTTGCTCCTTTTGTCTCAAACTACCCTCTAGACTAACTCTAACCTCATTGGCACAGGCGCCAATAGCCTTCCTCTCCTCAAGAGGCAATGCGGCCAAAGTACGCAGAACCTTGGTTAGATCGCTCTTCTTGCCTAAATAACGAACACGCCAGGGTTCCAGCTCTTTGGCAGTGTTAATGCTTTCTAGCTCTTGAAGGGCATTTCTTTTTAGTTCTTCAAGTTGCTGCAGCATCTTTTGCCTTTATTAGCCTTGAACTTTCCCTTTAGCTAAGGTCACCAGATGGGCAAAAGATTCAGGCTCCCTAACTGCCATATCGGCTAACAGCTTACGGTTGACTTCAACCCCTGACTTTTTCAAACCATCCATGAATTGACTATAGGTGAGGCCCTGGGCTCGACTAGCAGCATTAACCCGTGAAATCCAGAGACGCCTCATATCACCTTTTCGCTCTCGACGATGGAAATAAGCATAGCTCAACGACTTAATCATAGACTCATGAGCTCGACGATAGAGGGAGTGCTTAGTTGCCCTATGCCCTTTGGTCAGAGCCAGCACCTTCTTATGTCGCCGGCGAACAACTACACCTCTCTTTACTCTAGGCAAAATATCCTCCTACTTAATTCCATAAGGTAACAGTCTTTTTATCCGAGCCCTATCACAAGGACTTACTGGTATTGTTTCATCATAAAGACGCTTAGTCCGTTTTGCTTTACGACGGCGCAAATGGCTTTTCCCGCCCTTAGTCCGCATAATTTTGCCGCTGCCAGTAATATGGAAGCGGCTCTTCGCGCCCTTATGGGTTTTCATTTTTGGCATCCTAAGCTTCCTTTACCCTTCCCTTATTTAGTTTTCCGAGAGGCCAACGGTGCCAAGATCATGATCATTCTTTTGCCATCCATGGATGGCTGCCTCTCCGGGGAAGCCTCCTCTTTTAGCGATTCCTTCATCCTGTTTAGCAACCTCAAGCCGATATCAGGGTGTGTAATTTCACGCCCTCTAAAAAATACGCTTACCTTGACCTTGTTCCCACCCCCCAGCAATTTCTTCGCTGACCTCGCTTTAGCCTCAAAATCATGGTCGCCAATCTTGGGGCGTAGTCGGACCTCCTTCAAGAGCAAGACCTTCTGGCTCTTCCTAGCCTCGCGCTCCTTCTTAGCCTGTTCATACTTATACTTCCCGTAATCAAGCAAACGACATACGGGGGGTACTGCGGTCGCTGCTACCTCAACAAGGTCGAGGGCTTGCTTCCTTGCTACCTCCCGCGCCTGCACCAAAGGCATAACCCCTAGCTGCTCTCCCTTCACCCCCACGAGGCGAACCTCTCTAGCTCTAATCGCCTCATTAACACGTAGCTTCTTAATTATGTCTCTATCTACCTCCTTCAAACCAGCTTCTTGCAGGCAAGAAACTATAACATACCTTGCCTAGAGTAATCAAATTATAACCTTAAATCCTTCACCTTATTGGCTACAGCTAGCTTGACACTTTCCTTGAAGCTATCAAAGGATTGAGCAGTTGCTTGTTCACCACTGCGTAAACGCACGGAAACAGTAGAGGCAGCTACCTCTTTGTCACCTATTATCAGCATATATGGTATCTTATCCAATTGCGCCTGCCGAATTTTGAGGTTTACCCTTTCTGACCGATCATCAACTTCTGCCCGTATCTCCTCGTCTCTAAGTCCAGCCTCCAGCTTGTGGGCATAGTCCAGATGGCGGTCCGCTACTGGAATTATCATTACTTGAAATGGCGCTAGCCATACCGGGAAGGCACCTCCATAATGCTCAATAAGCGAGGCAAGAAAGCGCTCCATACTACCCAGTACAGTACGGTGTACCATAGCTACCAGGTGCTCTTTGCCATCCTCTCCAATGTAGGCAACATTGAAGCGTTGAGGCAGGTTGAAATCAACCTGAATAGTGGGGCCCTGCCACCCTCTGCCCAGGGCATCCTCGAACTTAATATCTATCTTGGGGCCATAAAACACACCTTCTCCCCGGTCTATATCATGGGCAATCTTTAATCGAGTCAGAGCCTGACTCAAGGTATCAGTAGCTTGCTCCCAAGCCTCTATAGTGCCAGCATATTTCTCCGGGCGGGTGGAAAGCAACACCTTGTAATTGATAAAACCAAAGGTGTCTATCATAAAGCGAGCCAGATCTAACACTCCTACCACCTCATCCTCTAGTTGGTCAAACCGGCAGAAAATGTGGGCATCATCCTGAGTAAAGCCCCTGACCCGGGAGAGACCAAGCAATACCCCGGAGCGTTCATAGCGATAAACTGTGCCCAGCTCAGCATAGCGCAGTGGCAGCTCACGGTAACTGCGCAGCCTGGTTTTATAAATTAAGATGTGCCCCAGACAATTCATCGGTTTAATAACATATTCCTGCTCCTCTACCTCCATGGGGCTATACATGCTATCGCGGTAAAATTCCCAGTGGCCGCTGGTTTTCCACAGGTCCAGTTTGGCAATATGGGGGGTATATACAATATCATAGCCATGCTTAATATGCTCATCCTTCCAAAAGTCCTCGATAACACGGCGTATCACTGCCCCCTTGGGGTGCCAATGAACCAGCCCAGAACCAGCCTCCTCATGGATACTAAACAAGTCAAGCTCTATGCCTAGTTTCCTGTGGTCACGCTTGATTGCTTCCTCAAGTTTTTTGAGATGCTCATCCAAGGCCCCTTTGGTAGCAAAAGCAACACCATATATCCGCTGTAGCATAGGTTGGTGCTCATCGCCCCGCCAGTAGGCGCCAGCAATATTAATCAGCTTAAAGGCCTTTATCTCCCCGCTAGAACTCACATGAGGCCCACGACACAAATCAAGAAACGAACCCTGCCGATACAAACTGACCTTCTCATCAGGAATCTCATCAATTAGCTCCAATTTATAGGGCTGGTCAGCAAACAGCCCACGAGCCTTCTGCTTAGTCGCTTCCTGTCTAACAAAAAGGGCATTGGAGGCGATTATCTCATTCATCTTAGCCTCAATAAGAGGCAAATCATCAGGAGTCAATGGGCGAGGCAAATCAAAGTCGTAGTAAAAACCATTTTCAATAGCTGGCCCAATACCAAACTTAGTATCAGGAAAGATAGATTGAACCGCCTCAGCCATGATATGAGCGGCAGAATGCCGCATCGTCTCCAGCTTCTCGTCTTCAGTTATTTTCTGTCCTTTATTAGAAACCGTTGTCGGAAGCCTCCTCAGAGCTATTAGATAAAAACCTCTCACCCTATCTGAGGAGAGGTCTTAACCATCCCCGTTACTACCCTTCTTTAGTAACATCCGAAACTTGCCTGCTGGTTATATTATACCAGCCACTAGCTATAACCGCAATTGTTTTATGTCTAATCCCTATAAACCCGTAATGGATAGGTAGCCTGTAGTTCACCATTATCCTCCTCAAGCACACCGTCACCATCAAGGTTAATCCAAGCTTTCACTGTAATCGTCTCATCTGCTTTGACTCTAGGTGGTATGTCTGTTTTAAGACGGAAGGCACCACAGGTATTTACTTCCTTCTCGCCCCAGTATCTGTTTTCTTCGCAGCTGGTAATAGTGACGATAGCATCAGGGGTAAATCCGGAACCCAATATGGTCACACTCTCCCCTATTTCAGCCCTCCAGACAGTGACATACTCAGCATCACCTACACCCGTTTTGCTTCCGATAACTATATGCGGCCCCACCGGTCCTTGCGGCCCCACCGGTCCCTGTAGTCCCTCTGGCCCCTGCACCACTGTTGGCGCACAACTAGTTAACGTAACAAGCAAAAAACTAAGGTGCTTAAAATGATAAAGGCTGTAATTGCTACTCTTTTCATTGCTCACTTCCCATTTGGGTCGTTTACATTGCCGTTTAGCTACTAATATACAACTTTTTGGATGGAATTTACATTGCCATTTAGCTATCAACGTCATATTTAAGATCATTTACCTACAGATGGGATAGCTATTTTCTAATCGCAGAATTACGCTTTTGCAAACACGATTGGTTTATGGTATAATATCCAGTGGTTTAAGTT